>JBIKQY010000313.1:0-3628 GCA_044349465.1 Limnohabitans sp.
CCCGCGCACCGCGGCGAAGAAGTCAGCGCCGAAGTCATCGACGGCCCGCAATCGGTCGTCTGGGACGAAGCCGAAAACCGCATGCATGTGCAAAAGGCACTCATGGAGTATTTGCTGTTGGGCCGCGTCCAGGCCTGATCTCCCCCCGGGCACGATACCGGCTCCGTGACTTCAGGGTTCATGGATACCGGGTCAAGCCCGGTATGACAAAACCTTGTCTCCGCTCCACCTTTTACCCCTCCACCTGTCACCCCGGACTTGATCCGGGGTCCATCCCTAAATTCACCCCATGTCCAACTGCACCACCTGCGGCGCATGCTGCGTGAGTTTCCGGGTGGACTTTTCCGTCTATGAATACGAAGAAGGCGGCGGCGATGTGCCCGCCGGGCTGGCCTCGCCCATCACCGAACACACCTGCCGCATGCGCGGCACCGACCACAGCCCACCGCGTTGCGCAGCGCTTTATGGCAAAACGGGCGAAAAAGCCATTTGCGGCATCTACGAATGGCGACCTTCACCTTGCCGTGAGTTTGAAGAAGGCAGCCCCGCCTGCGAACAAGCGCGCCGCCGCCACGGCCTGCCCGCACTGAACGCCTGAATTTCACGGGTGTTGGAAATAACCGACACCACGGTTTTTTGGGGGTGCTACCTTCGCACACCATGAAAAAACTTTGGGACATTTCCCCCCCTGTTGATGCACAAAGCCCAGTGTTTCCGGGCGACACGCCTTACACACAGCAATGGGCAGCCACGCTGTCGGACACCTGCCCCGTTAACGTGAGCGCCATCACGATGTCGCCACATGTGGGCGCACACGCCGATGCGCCGCTGCACTACGACCCGCAAGGCGTGGGTGTGGGCGCTTTGGACCTGCTGCCCTTTCTGGGCCACTGCCGCGTGATCCATGCGCTCAACACCAGCGCACTCATCACTCTTTCGCACTTGCAACACGCGCTGACAAATCTGCCCCCAAGGGTGCTGGTACGCACTTACCGGCAGATGCCACTCGCGCAGTTCGACACCCAGCTCACCGGCTTTGACCCCGCCTGCGTGCAGCACCTGGCCGACCTGGGCGTATTGCTGATCGGCACCGACAGCGCCAGCATCGACCCGGCCGAGAGCAAGCAGCTGCCAAGCCACCAAGTCATCCGCCAGCGCGGCTTGCGCGTGCTGGAAAACCTGCTGCTCGACGACGTGCCCGAAGGCGATTACGAGCTGATCGCCCTGCCCCTCAAACTCATGACCGCCGACGCCAGCCCGGTGCGTGCGGTTTTGCGCGAACTTTAAAAACCATTCAGGGAACCACCACCATGATGAACCTCACCCCCACCCTGCCAGACTGCGAACTGCTGGACGCGCAAGACCCGCTGCGATCGTTGCGTGATCTTTTTGACCTGCCCACTGGCGTGATTTATCTGGACGGCAACTCGCTGGGCGTGCTGCCCAAAACCGCCCCGGCTCGCGTGGCCCATGCCGTCACCCACGAATGGGGGCAAGACCTGATCAAGAGCTGGAACACCGCAGGCTGGTTCACCCTGCCCCAGCGCGTGGGCGACAAAATCGCCCGCGTCATCGGTGCCCAAGCGGGCGAAGTGATCGCCGCTGACAGCACCTCGATCAACCTGTTCAAAGTGCTGGCCGCCGCGCTGCACATCGCCGCCGCCGACCACCCGCACAAAACCAAAATCGTCAGCGAACGCAGCAACTTCCCCACAGACCTCTACATTGCCGAGGCACTGTGCAAAGAGCGCGGCTTCACACTGCAACTGGTCGAGGCCGACGAGATCGCCGCCGCCCTGCAAGCCGATGTGGCAGTGCTCATGCTCACCCATGTGAACTACCGCACTGGGGCCATGCACAACATGCAGGCCGTCACCGCGCAGGCCCACGCGCAAGGCATCCTCACGGTGTGGGACCTGGCGCACAGCGCGGGTGCAGTGCCGGTGGACTTGAACGGTTCAGGGGCCGACTTTGCCGTGGGCTGCGGCTACAAATACTTGAACGGCGGCCCCGGCGCACCGGCTTTTGTGTGGGTGCATCCCAAGCACACCGACCGCTTCTGGCAACCGCTGGCCGGTTGGTGGGGCCATGCCGCGCCGTTTGCCTTCACGCCTGATTACCAACCCGCCAAAGGCATCACGCGCTACCAGTGCGGCACACAACCCATCTTGAGCCTGACTTCGCTCGACTGCGGCCTGGACGCTTTTTTGAGTGCCGAAGCGCTGGGCGGCATGACAGCGCTGCGCCAAAAGTCATTGGCCCTCACGGGTCTGTTCATGCAGCTGGTGCGCACGCGCTTGCACGGCCACAGCTTTGGCATTGCCACGCCGACTGAAGAAGCCCTGCGCGGCTCGCAAGTGAGCCTGACCCGATCCGATGGTGCTTACGCCATCGTGCAAGCCCTGATCGCACGCGGCGTGATCGGTGACTTCCGGGCGGGCGATGGTGGCCAGCACCCGGACATCCTGCGCTTTGGTTTTACGCCGCTGTACATCGGGTACGCCGATGTCTGGCTCGCTGCAGATCACTTGGTCCAGGTCATGGAAAGCGGCGAATGGCAAGACGCTCGCTTTGCCCAAAAGAACGCCGTGACCTGAAAGACCCGCCATGAGTGCCTGCCCTTTCTCCGCCGCCAACACAGCCAGCACCAGCACTGCCGCTGGCGAGCACATCGTGCACGATGAAAAAGCCCAGCTCGACTTCGACGGCCGCATGAGCTATGGCGACTATCTGCAGCTCGACGCCATCCTGAACGCACAACAACCGCTCTCGCCCGACCACAACGAGATGCTTTTCATCGTGCAGCACCAAACCAGCGAACTGTGGATGAAGCTGATGCTGCACGAGCTGCAAGCAGCCATACACAACATTGCGGCCGACGAACTGCCCGACGCCTTCAAAAAGCTCGCCCGCGTGAGCCGCATCATGGAGCAGCTGGTGCACGCCTGGGACGTGCTGGCCACCATGACGCCACCCGAGTACAGCGCCATCCGCCCCTACCTCGCGCAATCGAGCGGCTTTCAGAGTTGGCAATACCGCTGCATTGAATTTGCCATGGGCAACAAAAACGCCGCCATGCTGCAGCCGCACGCGCACCGACCCGACCTGTCGGCCATCGTGCAAGCGGCTTACGAAACGCCGTCGCTTTACGACGAGTGCTTGCGCCTTTTGAAGCGCCGTGGCCTGGATGTGCCAGGCACCCACACCGAGCGCGACTGGCGTCAGCCCTACCCGGCCAGCGAGGCGGTGGAAAACGCCTGGCTGGTTGTCTACCGCAACCCCAAGGAACATTGGGACCTCTACCAACTCGGCGAAGAACTCACCGATCTGGAAGACGCCTTCCGCTTGTGGCGCTTTCGGCATGTGACCACGGTGGAACGCGTGATTGGCTTCAAGCGCGGCACGGGTGGCACCGGCGGTGTGAGCTATTTGCGCAAGATGCTGGACACCGTGCTCTTCCCAGAAATCTGGACGCTGCGCACGCAACTGTGACCGCCTGGGTGCTGCGACGATGCAGCTCCACAGGTCTGCGAATTGACTGAAGCCAACTCGCTGGCATCGATTTTTTGTAGGAGCCAACCCCGTGGGCGATCAGGCGTGGCACACGCCGTCACAAGCCATCGCCCAC
>JBIKQY010000042.1:0-12312 GCA_044349465.1 Limnohabitans sp.
GGGCAGTGCGGGCGGTGACCGCATGAGCTTTGGCCTGCGCAGCCTGAGCTACCCGGACCTGCTGGACAAAGCCGTGGCCCTGGCCGCACGTCAAATGGCGCACCCGGCTTTTCCTGAAGCCATGTGGTTGCGTGACCGCGAACGCATCAGCGCCTCCATCCGCGAATCGCTGACCAAGCCCGGCACCGTGGTGCAGCACCGTTTTGCAGCGGCTGTGTATGGCGCGCACCCCTATGGTTTTCGGGCCACGCCCGAGACCTTGGCGCGCATCGGCGTGCAAGACTTCAAAAACCTGCACGCCCAGGCTTTGCGGGCCTGCCGCGCCACGGTGAGCGTGGTGGGCGCTTTGACCCGGGCTCAGGCCGACGCACTGGTGCAGCGCCTGCTGGCGCAGTGGCCCCGCGAATCAGGCTGCCCCAGCTTGCCGCCTGTGCCCGAAGTGGCCCCTTTGGCAGCCGCACAGAGCCTGAATTTGCCGTTTGATTCGGCCCAGGCCCATGTGCTGATCGGCCAGCCCGGTTACAAACGCACCGACCCCGATTTTTTTGCCCTGCTGGTGGGCAACCACATTTTGGGCGGTGGTGGCTTTGTCTCGCGCCTGACCGAGCAGGTGCGCGAAAAACGTGGCTTGAGCTACAGCGTCTACAGCGGTTTTGCGCCGGGCCTGCATGCGGGCGCTTTCATGGTGGGCCTGCAAACCCGCCCTGACCAAGCCACACAAGCCGTGGCCGTGGCCCAAGAGGTGGTGCAGGGCTTTGTGCGTGAAGGCCCGACCGAGGCCGAACTGCAAGCGGCCAAATCCAACTTGGTGGGCGGCTTTGCGCTGCGCATCGACAGCAACCGCAAGCTGCTCGACAACGTGGCCAACATCGCCTGGAACCGGCTGCCGCTGGACTACCTGAGCACCTGGACGCGGCAAATTGAGCGCGTGACCGCCGCCGATATTCAACGCGCCATGGCCCGGGTTTTGCAGCCCGAGCGCATGGTGACCGTGGTGGTGGGTGCTGCGCCCTGATCGGGGCCTTTGGCCGGGTCAAATGTGCGCCGCAAATTGCGGCACATGCCGCATGTGCAGCGACAGGCCCAGTGCCGCCATGTGGTTTTGATTGCGCCCCAAAATGATTTGAGCCAAGGGTAAAAAATCCTGCTCTTCCAGATGGGCGTGGGCCTGGTAGCGCTGCACCATCGACTCAAGGGCCAGCGCATCCAGGGTGCTGTCTTGTCCTTTGGCCACTTTGCGCAGGCCCGGCTCCAGGGACTTCCAGAGCTTTTCCAGGGCGCGGTGGTCGTCGATCAACTGCTTGATCAATCCCTCCACCTGCAGCTGCTCGGCTCCGGCTTGGGCACTCTTGTGCACGGACGTAAACAAGTCTATTTCTTCTTCGCTGTGGTGGTTGAACAAGGCATCGTTGAAGAACACCAAAGACTCCTGGGCGATCTTGCGGGCTCGGGCAGCAGGTCCCAGCAAAACAGGTAAATCGCCCAAGCGGGCCAGTTGGGCCAGGATGCCCGTGTGGCAGTTCGCAAAGTGGGAAATAGGGGCGTCAGTCTCGTTGTGGCTGTTTAAATGCATGGTGGTATTGGGGCTCATGGTGGGGTTCATGGACTCCTTTATAAAAGCAAGTCAGGGTCTTCGAAGGACTGCGAAACACTTGTTTGATGTACATCATGTCTTTCGCACTGTGCGCCGCTTGTGGGCCAACTCAAAGGCGACATCAAGGGGCAAGCCAGCGCGAAAGGAGCCTTGGCAGGACCGCGCTCAAGCTCGGCCCAAAACCAGTTGCATGCTTTCCTTGACCTCTTCCATCACCACGTAGCTGTGTGACTCGGCGGGCACCGGGATGTTTTTGAGCAGCTTGCCCAGCAAGCTGCGGTAGTCGCTCATGCCCTTCAGGCGTGCCTTGATCAGGTAATCAAAACTGCCCGAGACCAGGTGGCACTCCATCACCTCGGGCAGGGCCTGCATGGCCGCGCGCACTTTCTCGAACACCTCGTCCGATTTGCTGGACAGGCGAATTTCCACAAACACCAGCAGCGTGCGCCCCAGCGCCTGAGGGTGCAGCTGCGCGTGGTAACCGGTGATCACGCCCTCGCGCTCCATGCGGCGCACCCGCTCGGTGCAGGGTGAGGCCGACAGGCCCACCCGTTCGGCCAGCTCGGTCATGCTCAGGCGGCCTTGGGCCTGCAGGGCGTCCAGGATTTTCAGGTCGATGCGGTCGAGTTCGGTCATTTCACTGCGCAGCCTTCATGGGGAGTGGGGTGGGTGAGGTGTTTCACTGTCATGTGGTTTATTTTCGGTGAAATCCACTGACAAGTGATTCCTAGAATCCATTTCATTGCAGCTTTGAGAGGCTATGTCCATGAAAGTCCTTGTCTTGGGTTCGGGTGTCATTGGCACCACCACCGCTTATTTTTTGGCCCGCGCCGGGGCCGAGGTCACGGTGCTGGACCGCCAAAGCGGCCCCGCCATGGAGACCAGTTTTGCCAACGCCGGGCAAGTCTCTCCGGGCTACTCCACCCCTTGGGCGGCCCCCGGCATTCCTCTGAAGGCGATCAAGTGGTTGTTTCAAAAGCATGCGCCTTTGAGCCTGCGCCCGGACGGCAGCCTGTTCCAGTGGCGCTGGTTGCTGAGCATGCTGGCCCAGTGCAATGGCGCCGACTACGCCACCAACAAAGAACGCATGATGCGCCTGTCCAACTACAGCCGCGATGTGCTGCGGCAGCTGCGTGCCGACACCGGTCTGAGTTATGAGGAGCGCCAAGGCGGCACCTTGCAGTTGTTTCGCACCCAGGCCCAGCTCGATGCCGCGCAGAAAGACATCGCGGTGCTGCGCGACTGCGGCGTGCCTTTTGAGTTGCTCAGCCGCGAGCAGTTGACCGGTGTGGAGCCGGGCTTGGCCGAGGCACTGCCGCGTTTGGCCGGGGGCTTGCGTTTGCCCGACGACGAAACCGGCGACTGTCACCTGTTCAGCACCCGCTTGGCGGCCATGGCCGAGGCAGCCGGTGTGCGCTTTGAGTGGGGGCAGGACATCGCGGCGCTGGACGTGCAAGGCGGCCGTGTGCAAGGGGCGTGGGTTCACGCGGCATCTGGCATGGACAAGGGGCAGCCCCTGCGCCATGTGGCCGCCGACCGTGTGGTGTTGGCGCTGGGCGTGCAGTCAAGGGCTTTGCTGCAACCTTTGGGCATGGACTTGCCGGTTTACCCGGTCAAAGGTTACTCGCTCACACTGCCCTTGGTCGATGCAAAGCGCGCACCGGTCTCGACGGTGCTCGATGAGACCTACAAAGTGGCCATCACCCGCTTTGACCAACGCATCCGCGTGGGCGGCATGGCTGGCTTGGTGGGCTATGACCTGTCGCTCGATGATCGCCGCCGTCAAACACTGGAGATGGTGGTGCAGGACCTGTTTCCGGGTGGCGACCTCTCGCAGGCCCAGTTCTGGACCGGCCTGCGCCCGATGACGCCCGACAGCACCCCGGTGGTGGGGGCTTGCCCGGTGCAGGGGTTGTTTTTGAACACCGGGCACGGCACCCTGGGCTGGACCATGGCCTGCGGCAGCGCTCAGCTCACGGCCGATCTGATCACCGGGCGCGAACCGGCCATCCAGCACGACGATCTGGCGTGGCAGCGGTACGGCACAGGCACGCGTCATCCAAGCCACCGACGCGTGAAAACAGCCGTGCCCAATGCGGCCTCCGCGCCAGTGACAAGGTCTGTGTAGGCGCAAGTTCTCTCAAGTGGCCAGCGCTGGGTGTTGCCCAAGGACTGGCGTCTGGGCCTTTACACTTGCAGACTATGCCCTCATCCCCTTCCAAACGCGCCTCGAAAGACAGCGCCGCCCGCCACGCTGCCTCCAAAAAGCCCCAAAACCCGGTGCCCAAGGGCCCGTCCTCGCACGAGATCCGCATCATCGGCGGCCAGTGGCGGCGCACGCGCCTGAAGGTCCTGGACAAGCCGGGCCTGCGCCCCACACCCGACCGTGTGCGCGAAACCCT
Source organism: Limnohabitans sp. (assembly GCA_044349465.1). Classification (GTDB taxonomy): domain Bacteria; phylum Pseudomonadota; class Gammaproteobacteria; order Burkholderiales; family Burkholderiaceae_C; genus Limnohabitans_A. Next base: position 3,997 of record JBIKQY010000042.1, read on the forward strand.
GTTCAACTGGCTGGGCCAAGACCTGAGCGGCTGGCGCTGCGTGGACGCGTTTGCGGGCACAGGTGTGCTGGGCCTGGAGGCCGCATCGCGCGGTGCGGCCCATGTGTTGATGGTCGAGCAAGACGCCGTGTTGGTGCGCGATTTGCAAGACAACGCCACCCGCCTGAAAGCCAGTATGGTGAGCGTGCAGCGCGGCGACGCGGTGAGCACTTTGGGCCGTTTGCCAGCGGGCAGTGTGGACTTGGTGTTCATTGACCCGCCCTTTGACGGCCCCTGGTTTGAGCCGGCCCTGAAAGCCGCCGCCCGGGCTGTGCCGGTGGGTGGCTGGATTTACCTGGAAGCGCCTGTGGCTTGGCCCACCGAGGCATTAACGGTCCTGGGGCTAAAGTGCGAACGCCACCTCAAAGCCGGCGCTGTGCATGCCCATTTGTTGCAACGGGTCAGCCCTGAAACTGTTGCCACCACCTCGATTGCCACCCCTATTGAAGGAGACGCCCCATGAGCCGATCTGCCAACGCTGTTGTGACCGCTGTGTATTCAGGCACCTTTGATCCTTTGACCTTGGGCCATGAAGACGCGATCCGCCGTGCCGCTCAGATGTTTGACCAGGTCATCATTGCGGTGGCCGTGGCGCACCACAAAAAAACCGTGTTCAGCCTGGACGAGCGCGTGGCCTTGGCGCAAGCCGCTTTGGCCGATTGTCCGAACGTGAAGGCGCTGCCGTTTGATGGTTTGATTGTGGAGTTTGTGCGTGCGCAAAACGCACAAGTGATCGTGCGCGGCCTGCGTTCGGTGACCGACTACGACTACGAAACCCAAATGTCGGGCATGAACCGCCATCTGGCCCCTGAGATCGACACGGTGTTCCTGCACACCAGCGCCCATGTGCAGCACATCAGCAGCACCTTGGTGCGTGAAATTGCCAAATTGGGCGGTGATGTGTCGGGCTTGGTGTCCGCCCCCGTGCTCAACGCCTTGCAGGGCAAGGTCGCGACCAAGCATTGACGCTCCTCTGAAAACCATCGCGCACAGGGTGCGCTCCTACAAGAGCATGGTTCTTCGTGGCCCTGTTGTGGCGTGGCACCCTGTGGGCGATGGGGCTTGTTGTATCTTGTGGGAGCCCACCCCGTGGGCGATGGGCATGGCACATGCCCCGAAGATTTCGCCCACAGGGGTGGGCTCCTGCCAATTCAAACCTCCGCGCCTTCGACCAAAAACCGCACCCGCTTTTGGCCCTGCCACTCGTCGGCGTCCAGCCGATAAGCCAGTTTGACCCGCGATGGCAGCGGTTCGGTACGGCCAAACCAAATGCCGTCGACCGGCTGACCTTGGTGCTTCATCTTGAGCGACAGGTGTTTCTCACCTACCAGCCGCTGCGACACGATCTCGATCTCTTCGCAAAACACCGGCGGCGCAAAGCCCTGGCCCCAGACCTCGTGGTGCAGCATGTCCACCAAATCCACCCGGCGGTATTCGGCAGGCAACGGACCATCGGTTTCCAGGCGGCGTTGCAGCGTGGCCGCGTCCAGCCATTCCATGGCCACTTGGTTCAGGGTTTCTTCAAACACATCGAGGTGTTCTTCGGCAATGGTGCAGCCCGCCGCCATGGCGTGCCCGCCAAAACGCAGCAGCACGTTCGGGGCACGTTTGGCCACCAGATCGAGCGCGTCGCGCAAATGAAAACCCGCAATCGAGCGGCCTGAACCCTTGAGCTCGTGCTCTTTGCCCGGCGCGCTGCTGGCCGCAAACACGAACGTGGGGCGGTGCAGTTTGTCCTTGATGCGCGAGGCCACGATGCCGACCACGCCCTCGTGAAAATCCGGATCGAACACACAAATGGCAGGCGGCGGCTCGTCGCCCTCGTCAAACAAAGACTCGGCCATCTCCATCGCCATCTCGCGCATGTCGCCCTCGATCACGCGGCGCTCGCGGTTGATCGCGTCCAGCTGTTTGGCCAGCTCGTCAGCGCGGCCCACGTCGTCGGTCAGCAGGCATTCGACGCCCAGCGTCATGTCGGCCAGGCGGCCAGCGGCGTTGATGCGTGGCCCCAAGGCAAAGCCAAAGTCAAAGGTGGTGGCCTTGGCGGTTTCGCGGCTGGCGGCCCGCATCAGTGCGGACATGCCCGGCGGTAAGGCCCCGGCCCGCACGCGGCGCAGGCCTTGTGCCACCAGGCGGCGGTTGTTGGCGTCGAGCTTGACCACGTCGGCCACGGTGCCCAATGCCACCAAGGGCAGCAGGGCGTCCAGGCGCGGCTGGTTGCTCGCGTCAAACACGCCGCGCTGGCGCAGTTCGGCGCGCAGGGCCAGCAGCACATAAAACATCACGCCCACACCCGCGATGGACTTGCTGGTGAAACTGCAGCCGGGCTGGTTGGGGTTGACGATGACTTCGGCCATGGGCAATTCGCTACCGGGCAGATGGTGGTCGGTCACCAGCACCTGCAGGCCCAGCGCTTGCGCCGCTTGCACACCCGCCACGCTGGCGATGCCGTTGTCCACCGTGATCAGCACATCCGCGCCTTGTTGATGCACGCGCTCGGCAATCGGGGGCGTGAGGCCGTAGCCGTCGACCACCCGGTCGGGCACCAGATAGCTCACGTTTTGGGCACCCAGCATGCGCAGGCCGCGCACGCCCACGGCGCAGGCGGTGGCGCCATCGCAGTCGTAATCGGCCACGATGCACAAGCGCTTGTTTTGCGCGATGGCATCGGCCAGCAGCTTGGCCGCTTCTTGCGTCCCCAACATGCTGGCCGGTGGCAGCAGCAGGTTCAGGGCGTCGTCGAGTTCGTCTTTGGACAGCACGCCACGGGCGGCGTACAGGCGGGCCAGCAGGGGGTGGATGCCCGCTTGTTCCAGCGCCCAGGCGCTGCGGGGGGGCACATCTCGGGTGAGTAAATTCATGGGGCGATCAGCTTGTGATGAGGGCTTGAAGTGCCGCTGCAGGAGAGGGTTTGTTGAACAGCCGGGTGATTTTTTGGTGCCAAGCGGCAGGCGCGGCGGTGTAGGTGTGGGCGGCGTGCTCGCTGCACAGGCTGAGCGTGCCTTGGCCTGTGGCCTTGAGGTGTGCCAACAATTCGGCCAAGACCGTGGCATCGAGCTGTTGCCAGGTTTTCTGCCAGGTTTGCACATCGCCATGCAAAGCGCTGGCCCGAAGGGCGTCCGACACGGTCACAGTCTCGGTCATGGGCGGCGCAGCGGAGGGTGTGATCGCAGGCAGCGCGCCTGCGCCATGCAGCCAAAAGGCGTTCACGGTGTGTTGCCTGCGGGCGTCGCGGGCATCGTTGACTGGGTGGTTGTAGAGCAGCATCTGCATCTCGCTTTGCAGTCGTTGCATCGGCCGAGCGGCGGGGTGCTGGGGCATCCAGTCTTTCACGTTCTGGCCAATCACCCGGTCGAGCGAGGCGGTGGGCAGGTCGGCCAGCATCGCGCCTTGGACGTGCCACATCAAAGCGCTGTGCCAGGTCACCTGCAGGCCGTCTTCTTGCAAAAACGGCTGCATGGCCTGCAAAAGCTGCTGCGACTCTTCGTCGCTCAAGCGCAAATGCGCGGGGTCGGCCATCACCACCTGGTCCATGCCAACTTGCCAGTGGCAGGGCGTCATCCAGGCTTGGGATGCGGCGCTGGGCTGGCCTTGCTGCGCCCGGTGCCAGGCGGCCCAGGGCAGGGTGGGGGCGTCAGGTGCCCAGCCCAGGGCCTGGGCTCGCAGGCGTTCATGGGGCAGGTGCAACGCTGCGGGGCCGGGGTCTTGCAGCACTTGCTGGCGCTGCAGCAGGTTCAGCAGGGCTTGCAGATGGGGCAGCTGCCAACCGGCCCAGACCTCGGGGCCGGTGAAGGCATGGCTGGCCGCATAGGGAATGATCAGGTGCATGGGGTCTGATTGTCGCAGGCCCCATGCAAGGCGGGTTTACCGGTTCAGCGTTTCAAAGCAGCGGCTTCGGCAGCGCAGTCGGTGCGGTCAGACTTCAGGCCTTTGGCCCGGGCGGCGGCGATCTCGGCTTTGGCCAGTTGCGCTTGGGCCTGGAACACCGGGTCGGCTTGCAGGCGGGCCACGGCGGCAGCGCCCACCACGCGTCCGGCTTCCAGGTCACTTTGCCAGTGCACGCCACACACCATGCGGCTGTCACCAAAGGCGTGGCCGCGTTGCACCAAGGCGTTGGCCTTGTCCGGGGCCAGGCCCGCCAGAATCAGGCCCCAGGCCCAGCCCAAAGCGGCGTGGCCGGAAGGGTAAGAGCCGTCTTTGGAGAGGTGCGCTTCTTCTTTGGGCGAGCAGGTGGTTTCACCCAGCTCGGTAAAGGGGCGTTTGCGCTGGTAGTGGTCTTTGGCCCTGTAGGTGGCAAAGCCCGCGTCCACCAGGCTGCGGCGCAGCAACATGTTCAAGTGCGGTGTGGCCTCTTGAGAGATGGGCATGTCCAATGCGCACGAGAACACCCCGGCGGCTTCGGGAAACTTCAGGTTCACGTCTTTGAAGGCGTATTCCCAGCGCGGTGTGTTGCGCAGGGCGCGGGTTTGCTGGTGCTGCTGCAAATCGGCCGCTTGGCGTGCCGAGCCGGGGGCGGGTGGGGGTGGCACCAGGGCCAGGCTGTCGGGCAGTTCCTTGCGGTCGATGTAGCCGTTCAGGTAGCCCGTGCCTTTGCGGAATTCGCCCACCACTTCGGGTGAGGTCGGGGGCACGGCGGTCTGGACTGGGGCGGTTTGGCAGGCGCTGAGCAAGGCGGCAGCGGCCAGGGTGCTCAGTGTCCCAATGCGGGTGTTCATGGGGGGTGTCTCCTTTTTTGGTTCTGAAGCCCCATGCGGCATGGGGTTTTGGGATTTCAGACCCGGGCACGCTTTCAAAACGTCCCCGTGGCGACTTTTTAAGTGAAAACACTGGGTGGGCGTTCTGCGCTGAGGCTTTGTGATCGCATTTCGGGCAGCGGCCTTGACCGATTGGTCACAATAGCGGGCTATGGCTTTTTTCAAAAACATCCCCTACGAGCTGGTGCTCGGCTGGCGTTACACCCGTGCAGGCCGCGCCACCCGGCGAAACGGCTTCATTTCCTTCATTTCGGGCGTGTCCATGATGGGCATTGGCCTGGGCGTGGCGGCACTCATCATCGTGCTGAGCGTGATGAACGGCTTCCAAAAAGAGGTGCGTGACCGCATGCTGGGCGTGGTCTCGCACATCGAGATCTATGCCGCCGACGGTACAGCCGTGGCCGATTTGCCCGCCTTGCTGGCCCGTCTGAAGGCGCACCCCCAGGTGCTGGGCGCGGCGCCCTTCATCACCGCGCAAGCCCTGTTGGCGCGCGGCGAGGACATGAAGGGCGTGCTGGTGCGCGGCATCGACCCGGCGCTGGAGCCCGAGGTCAGTGATTTGTCGAACGAGACCCAAGCCGGGGTGCTGCAGCGCCTGCTGCCAGGTGAGTTCAATTTGGTGCTGGGCCGCGATCTGGCCAACAACTTGTATCTGCAAAGCGGCGACCCGGTGACCCTGGTGTCACCGTCTGGCCAGGTCACGCCCGCAGGTGTGGTGCCGCGCATGAAACAAATGGGCGTGGTGGGCACCTTCTCATCTGGCCACTACGAATACGACTCGGCGTTGGCGATGATGCACGTCGAGGACGCGGCCCGAATGTTCCGGCTGGAAGGCCCGAGTGGCGTGCGCCTGAAGTTGCGCGACCTGCACCAGGCGCGTGAGGTGGCGCGCGACCTGCAATTGGACTTGGGGCCGCAGTTTTTTGTGCGCGACTGGACGCAGCAGAACAAGACCTGGTTCGCTGCCGTGCAGGTAGAAAAACGCATGATGTTCATCATTCTCACCCTCATCGTGGCGGTGGCCGCGTTCAACTTGGTCAGCACGCTGGTGATGACGGTGACCGACAAGCGTGCGGACATTGCGATCTTGCGCACGCTGGGCGCCAGCCCGCGCAGCATCATGGGCATTTTTGTGGTGCAGGGCGCGACGGTGGGCGTGATCGGCACGATGAGCGGCTTGGTGTTTGGGCTGCTGGTGGCTTTCAACATCGACGTGATCGTGCCCGCGCTGGAGAGCCTGTTCAACGCCAGCTTTTTGCCGCGTGACATTTACCTGATCAGCCGCATGCCCAGCGAGCCGCTGGCCAGCGACATTTGGCCGGTGGCCATCATTTCTTTGGTCTTGGCTTTTGTGGCCACGCTTTACCCCAGCTGGCGTGCCAGCCAGGTCAACCCGGCGGAGGCGCTGCGCTATGAATGACACGAAAAACCCCGTGGTGCTGCAGGCCCAGGGCCTGACCAAGCGTTTCACCGAAGGGCGCTTGGACGTGACGGTGTTGCAAGGCGTGGATTTGGCCGTGCACGCGGGCGAGACACTCGCCATCGTGGGCGCTTCGGGCTCGGGCAAAAGCACCTTGCTGCATTTGCTCGGCGGCCTCGATGCGCCAACGCAAGGCTCGGTGCAACTCAAGGGCCAGTTGTTGTCGGCCCTGAGCGCGGCTGAGCAAGGCCAGTGGCGCAACCGTTATTTGGGCTTTGTCTACCAGTTCCACCATTTGCTGCCCGAATTCAGCGCCTTGGACAACGTGGCCATGCCGCTGTGGATTCGCAGGCAAGACCGTGCCGAAGCCGCTGCCGTGGCCACGGCTTGGTTGCAGCGCGTGGGCTTGGGCGAGCGCCTGCACCACCGCCCCTCGGAATTGTCGGGTGGCGAGCGCCAGCGTGTGGCCCTGGCCCGCGCCTTGGTCAACGACCCGGCCTGCGTGCTGGCCGACGAGCCCACGGGCAACCTGGACCGCGAAACCGCCGACGGCGTGTTTGCGCTGATGCTGCAACTGGCCCGCGAGCGCGGCACAGCCTTTGTGGTGGTCACGCACGACCAGGCCTTGGCCGCGCGTTGCGATCGGCAATTGCATTTGGTCAAGGGCGTGTTGCAAGCACCGGTTTGAGCGGTTTGACGCGCCATGTGGATCGACACGCACTGCCACCTGGACGCGGCCGAGTTTGATGCCGACCGGGACGCGGTACGTCAAGCAGCCCGCGCCGCAGGCGTCATGCGCTGCGTGATCCCGGCAGTGCAGCGAGCGCACTGGACCGATGTGGCGCAGCTGGCCGAGCGGCATGGTGATGCCTACGCCTTGGGCATCCATCCCTTGTATGTTCCGCATGCCCAAGAAGACGATGTGATGGCGCTGGACCAAGCCTTGTACGAACGCACAGGCGACCCGATGTTGATGGCGGTGGGCGAAATCGGGCTGGACTTTTTTGTGCCCGAACTGTGTACGCCCGACATGCGCGAGCGCCAATGGTTTTTTTACACCGCGCAACTGAAGTTAGCGCAAAAGCACGGCCTGCCCGTGATCTTGCATGTTCGGCGCTCAGCCGACCTCTTGCTCAAGGGCTTGCGCCAGTGCCCGGTGGTCTCGGGCATCGCCCATGCATTTAATGGCAGTCACCAACAGGCGCAGACCTTTGTGGACCTGGGCTTTGCGCTGGGCTTTGGCGGCACGCTCACCTATGAGCGGTCTTTGCAACTGCGCCGCCTGGCCTGCGAGCTGCCCTTGAGCGCCCTTGTGCTGGAGACCGATGCGCCTGACATTCCACCGCACTGGCTGTACAAAACCGCCGAGCAACGCGCCCAAGGCGCAGTCCAGGGGCGCAACAGCCCGACCGAGTTGCCGCGCATCGCACAGGTCCTGGCCGATTTGCGGGGCGTCTCGCTGGCCGATTTGGCTGCAGCAACCACAGCCAATGCTGGCCGCGTGTTGCCCAAGCTGGCTGCACAGCGCCTTGTTTCTTTGTAGGAGCCCACCCCGTGGGCGATAGGACATGGCACACGCCCCCAACCATCGCGCACAGGGGTGCGCTCCTACAGCAAAAAGCCCTGTGTTTTTGTAGGAGCCCACCCCGTGGGCGATAGGGCGTGGCACGCGCCCCCAACCATCGCGCACAGGGGTGCGCTCCTACAGCGAAAAGCCCTGTGTTTTTGTAGGAGCCCACCCAGTGCGATGGTTTGCAAACCCTGTCCGTGTCGGCGTGGTGTTGTCTGTTGCCGATGACCCCCATGGGTATGCCTTGGGGTTGTGAGAGCAATTGGCTCCATGGGCGTATCTGCGAGGGATGAATTATTCAGGCGTGTGCCACACCTGATCGCCCACGGGGTGGGCTCCTACCAAGAGGCTGAGCCGCACGCTGCAGGCAAGCTTTTCCTTGCGTGATTTTTTTCTGGGTTGAATCGCCCGTTCCTCAATCGCCGCTCTGTACCATCTCACCCCATGACCCGAAAAAAACCCGCTGCCGCTGCCCTTCAACTGCCCGAAGTCAATTTCTCCGAAGACGGCGAGATCCGTTACCTGCACTTGGG
>JBIKQY010000043.1:0-12299 GCA_044349465.1 Limnohabitans sp.
CAAAGTGAACGCGGCCATGGAGCAGGAGTTGGCGCGCTCCATCATGCAAATTGGCAGCGTGCAAGGTGCCCGCGTGCACCTGGCCACGCCCAAGCAAAGTGTGTTTGTGCGTGACCGAACGCCGCCCAAGGCCTCCGTGGTGCTGGCCCCCTACCCTGGCCGCGCCGTGTCGGCCTCTCAGGTGCAGGCCATCGTGCACTTGGTGTCCTCCAGCGTGCCCTACCTCACGCCAGACCACGTCACCGTGGTGGACAACGTGGGCAAGTTGATGACCGAGTCGGCCACCGAACAAAAGCTGGGCCTGACCTCGGCCCAGGAGCAGCACAAACAACAAATGGAAGAGGTTTTGCGCAACCGCATCATGCAAATCCTCTCGCCCATGGTGGGCGAGGCCAACGTGCGCTCGCAGGTGAACCTGTCGCTGGACTTCACACAAACCGAAAGCACCACAGAAGACTTTGACAACCGCGACAAGGGCCCACGTACCCGCTCGGAAGTGTTGGCCGAAGACCGCGCAGCCGTGCGTGCTGCAGAGGGCATTCCTGGCTCATTGGCCAACACGCCTCCCCCAGCCCCCACCACCACCAACAACACACAGGTGGACCCGACCAAGGGCCAGTCCGAATCGAACAGCACACTGAGCAGCCGTTCCACACGAAATTTCGAGCTTGACCGAACCGTGCGTCACACACGCAGCGCCAGCGGCGGCATCAGGAAAGTCAGCGTGGCTGTGATCGTGAACGAGCGCCCAGCCCCGCCGCCAGCCGATGGTGCGGCCGTGGACCCCAAAGCACCCAAGAGCTTGCCCTACACGCCGCAAGAGCTGGAGCAAATGCAACAGGTGGTGCGTGGTGTGGTGGGTTTTGACCAAACGCGGGGGGACAACGTCTCGGTGGTGCCGGCCCGTTTTGAAGCGCCTGCACCGCTGGAGACCATACCGTGGTACCTTGAAAACAAAGTGCAATCGGGTCTGACCAGTGCCCTGATCGCCATCAGTTTCATCGTGTTCATGCTGATTGTGGTGCGCCCCATCATGCGCAACATCACCATGGCCAAAGCCATGGCCGAAGAAGAGAAAGCCAAAGCCGCTGCCATGGCCGATGGCGAGCTCAGCGCCGAAGACATGCGCATGATCCAGATTGGCGAAGGCGAGAGCCTGGAAGAGATCAAGGCCAAGCTCAAGCCCAAGAAGTCGAGCATCAGCATCGACATGCTGGACACGGCCAACACCTACGACGACAAAGTGGCCCTGATTCGCATGCTGGTGGCGGAAGACTCCGGCCGTGTGGCCAACGTGCTCAAGGGCATGATCAAGGTTTCCTGAGCGGTAAAAGGACAGACATATGGCCACGAAAAAAGACACTGACAAAGACGCCAAAGGCAAGGATGCCAAGGGCAAAGATGCCAAGGGCAAAGACGCCAAAGGCAAAGAAGTCAAGCAGATTGAATCGGCTTTGGGCGATGCACCAATCGTGATGACCGAAGAACTGCAGCAAGAGCTGGACGCCCTGACGGGTGCGCAGCGAGCAGCCGTGCTGATGTTGTTGCTGGGCGAACAGCAAGCGGCCGAAATCATCCGGTTCTTGAATCCGAAAGAGGTCCAGTCGCTGGGCGGCGCCATGGTGTCGGTGGCCGACTTGTCGCAAGAGGCGGTGAACGTTGTGCTCGACGAATTTGTGGCCACACTCAAGAAGCAGACCAGCTTGGGCTTGGGCACAGGGGACTATGTGGAGAAAGTGCTCAAGCGCGCTTTGGGTGACGACAAAGCGTCTTCGGTGCTCAGCCGCATCATGCCGGGCCAAGGCAGCAAGGGCTTGGAAATCCTCAAATGGATGGATGCCCGCTCCATTGCAGAAATGATCCGGGGCGAACACCCCCAGGTGGTGGCCATCATCTTGTCGGTGTTGGAACACACTGTGGCCGCTGATGTGTTGAACTTCCTGCCCGTCGAGGCGCGCCCCGAAATCATTCAGCGCATTGCCAGCCTGGACACGGTGCAGCCGTCGGCCATGGAGGAGCTCGAACAAATCATGATGAAGCAGTTCGCCACCAACTCTTCGTCCAAATCGTCCAGCTTCGGCGGCGTCAAAGCGGCCGCTCAAATCATGAACTCGGTCAAGGTGGAGCTCGAATCGGCCATCATGTCCGGCCTGTCGGTGATCGACGCCGATTTGATGCAAAAAATCCAGGACAACATGTTCACCTTTGAGAATCTGGTGGGCGTTGACAACCGGGGCATCCAGGCCATCATGCGCACGGCCGAGCCGGACATGTTGATGGTGGCGCTCAAAGGTGCGCCCGACTACGTCAAGGACAAGTTCCTCGACAACATGTCGGCACGCGCCCGCGTCATGTTTGTGGACGACATGGAAAGCAAAGGTCCCTTGCGCATCACCGAAGTGGAAGAAGCGCAAAAGAACGTCATGCGTCTGGCCCGCAAGCTCTCGGATGCGGGTGAGCTGGTTCTGGCTGGCGGCGGAGATGGCTTTGTCTGACCTGAAGCCCCCAACCGCGCCCTGGAGTCCGAACCCTTTGCTCAATGGCAAAAGCCAGTCCTCCAGTTTCCTGCGCACACAATGGGACGAAACCAAAGTGCGCTCGTTTGGTCCTTGGCGCGTGGCCGACCGCACCGAGCCCACCGATGCGCTGACCCTGGCCGAGCCCTTGCCCGGTGCCCAGCTGCACGACGACAGCGCAGAGCCATCTCTGGAGCCCATCACTGCCTCCCCGCAGACGCTGGAAGCTGAAAACACGCTGGTCTCCGAATCCGCCCTGACCGCCTTGCGCTCTGCGGCCTACCAACAAGGCCTGGCCGAAGGCCATGCCCAGATGCGCGAGCAACTGGGTACCGAGCTGGATGCCGAACGCGCCAAAGAGCGCGAGCTGATCCGTCACCTGGGCATCGAATTGCGCAGCATCGGCCAGGACCCGCAGCGCTTTTTTGAGCCGCTCAAACGCTTGTCGCTGCATGTGGCCGAGCAGCTGGTACGCGCCGAGTTGCAGCTGTCAGGTCAAGCGGTGAACGGCTTGATTCAGGGCTGCATCCAGCAGCTGGACCACCCGGCCCAGCCGGTGCAAGTGAGCCTGAACCCGCAAGACCTGCAACGCGTCAAAGCACTGGGGCAAGCGGCCACCGAAAACCTGCAGCTGGAGAGCGACGCGCAGTTGCGCCCTGGCAGCGTTCGCGTGCGCGTGCAAGACACCGTGGTGCAAGACCTGATCGAGCACCGCTTGGAGCCCCTGGCGCGCCGCCTGCTGGCCCAGCCCGAGGCCTGGATGCAAAGCTCTGGCCTGGTGCAAGACAAAGTCGACGCCCTGCCCGAAAACACCCCCAAGCGCGACTGGGACCGACAAGTCATCGACGTGCAGGACACCGACATCAAAAACGCACAACCCGACGAGGACAGCCCCGCATGAACTTCGACCAGGAAGTCAACCAGCTGATTGGCGAGCTGCACGCGCCCGAGCCCCAACGCAGCGGCACCTTGGTGCGGTTGGTGGGCATGCGCTTGGAGACACGCGGCCTGATGGCACCCTTGGGCGCTTGCTGTGAAATCGTCGGTCAGATGGGCCACCGGGTCGAGGCCGAGGTGGTGGGCTTCAACGACGAAACCCTGTTTTTGCTGCCCTTCACCGAACCGCAGGGCATTGGCCCGGGGGCCAAGGTCAGTGTGATCAGCCACACCTCACAAGTGTGCCTGGGCCCCGATTTGCTGGGCCGCATCATCGACGGGCGCGGCCAGCCGCTGGACGGCAAGCCGCCACCGGAATGCCGCGATGTGCTGAGCCTGCAAGGGCGCCCCATCAACCCCATGGAGCGCGGCCCCATCAAGGAAGTGCTGGACGTGGGCGTCAAAGCCATCAACGGCATGCTGACCATTGGCCGTGGCCAGCGCCTGGGCCTGGTGGCCGGCTCGGGCGTGGGCAAGAGCGTGCTGCTGGGCATGATGACGCGCTTCACCGAAGCCGACGTGGTGGTGATTGGCCTGATTGGCGAGCGCGGCCGCGAGGTGCAAGCTTTCATTGAAGAATCTTTGGGCCCAGTGGGTCTGGCCAAGTCGGTGTTGATCGCCGCCCCGGCCAACGAATCACCCGTGCTGCGCCTGAAAGCCACACACATGACGCATGTGATTGCCGAGTATTTCCGCGACCAGGGCAAGAACGTGTTGATGCTGGTGGACAGCTTGACGCGCGTGGCCCATGCGCAGCGCGAGATCGGTCTGGCCGTGGGCGAGCCGCCCACCGCCAAGGGTTACCCACCGTCGGTGTTTGCGCTGCTGCCCAATTTGATCGAGCGCGCTGGCGTGGGTCGCCACGGCGTGGGCTCGATCACCGCCATCTACACCGTGCTGGCCGAAGGCGACGACGCCAACGACCCGATTGTGGACATCGCCCGCGCTTCGCTCGATGGCCAGGTGATGCTGTCGCGCAAGCTGGCCGATGCGGCGCATTACCCCGCCATCGATCTGAACGGCTCGGTCTCGCGGGTGATGCAAAACCTGCTCTCGCCCGAAGACCAAAAACTGGCCAACCGTTTCAGGCGTTTGTGGTCGTTGTACCAGCAAAACCAGGACCTGATTCAGGTGGGCGCTTACGAGGCAGGCAGCAATGCCGATCTGGACCAAGCCATCCGCTTGCGCCCCCAGATGGAAACTTTTTTACAACAAGACATGCACACCAGCCAGGACGCAGCCACCACACGGCTGCAAGTGCAAGCGCTGATGACCCATTGACCGTTCAAGGAGAACAACATGCGAGAAGCCCGAAGTTGTTGGCCCGTGCTGGTGAAAAAAGCCGAAGACGCAGTCAACGAAGCGCAAAACGACATCATCCAGGCGCTGGCCCGGGTGGAGCAACTCGAAGCGAGCCACCAGCGCCTGTGCAAGCTGTACGACGAGTACCGGCTGCAGGAACAAGCCCGGGACGCCACGGTGATGGGCATGCAAGCGAGCATGAACCACCGCCAGTTCATGGCCCAACTGCTGAACCTGCAGCAACGTGTGGTGGTGGACTTGGGCAAAGCCCAAACCACCTTGGCCCAAATGCGCCAAAAACGCCTGCACGCCGAAATCGAATTGCACAAAATGCAATCGCTGGCCGAGCAAGACGCCAAGGCTGTGGCGCAAGACGTCAAGCGTTACGAGCAAAGACAGATGGACGAATTGGGCGTGCGCCAATTCATCCTGGGCATGGGGACCTGAGTGGCAAACCTTGCTGCATGTCAAGAAAACACAGGTTGACATTGACTATGATGAATTCATAAAAAGAGGCCAGCCGCCCAGCGGCCCACATCCATCCTGCTACAGGGCGCAGGATCAACACGGAAAAAAGACTTTGAACATCCCTCAACCCCACTTCTTTGTCAAAGCTTGGCGGATGATGCGACTGCGCATGCTGGGTCTGCTGGTGTGCGGGCTGGGCTTGCACGGACAGGTCTTGGCAAATCCAAACCACAGCGCCCACCCCGTGGCCTTGTGGCCAACCCTTCCCTTTGTGCGCGGCCAGGATCTTTGCCAATACCAAGATGCCTATGGCCGCACCCGCGCCCAACAGTCCAGCGACATGGCCCGCTTGTTGGGCAACTTGATCCGCACCGGAGCCGATCCCCAACAAGCACCCGAGTTGCTGCAGACCATGGACAGCCTGATCGACCAAGGGCGTCAGCGGGCCACGGGCGGATTCGGCATGGACGTCTTGCTCGAAGGCAGTTTCAAGGCCGCGCTCGACCGGTTGTATGAACAGCACCACCCCCAAGTGCGCAAAGTGAGCTTCTTCAACCCCACGGCCCTGAACGAGTTGGTGCGCGTGCTGCGCGCCCAACAAAGACAGGGCAGTCTGGAGGCCAAACAGCTGGGGGGCTTGACCGGCGTGGCCTGGGGCACTTACTCCTACAGCCCGGGATGCAAAGGCGATGTGCTGGTGACCCTGCACATCGAGACCCAGCCCGGACAAACCTACAACTATCAAGCGCGGGGCATGCCGGAGTCGGTGATGGGGCAAATCGCTGACCAGGTGTTCAGCCAGTTTCAGCGAACGCACTTTCCCAGCCAAATCAACCACCAAGGTAAAACTTTGGAACTGTTGGGTGCACCGGGCAACGTGCTGGGCCTGACCAACTCGCCACGCAAAGCCCAGTACGCCTGCGAATGCATGCAAGCCAGGCTGCCCACCGTGGGTGAATACATTTACCTCAGCGAACTGGGCAACTGGAACGGCGGCGTGAGCAGCGCCAAGGGCTTGTGGGCTTTGTCACAAGAACGTGTGATGGCACCCGAGATGCCCAACCCCTCCATCGTGCGCTCGATCAAAGAGTTTCAGTCGCCCGAAATCCGTTACTTTTGTGTGCGGCATGTGAGCGAGAAAAAGACCACCAACCAGTGCAGTCCTTGAGCTTAAAAGGGGCTGATCTGCCCACCAGCGCTGGCACAAGCATCCATTCAGCCAAGACCCGATGTGCGGGTTTTCTCGGATACGGTAGCGGCCATCGGGCCAGATATTTGACCCATAATGATTTTCTTTTCCGGACACCTCTTGGCTGCCGGTCCCGAGTTTCATTTCCCTTTATGGAGACAACAATGAACACCTCTTCTTCACGCCGCCACATCCTGACGCAAGGCGCAGCCCTCTTGGGTGCTACCTCTTCGGGCCTGCTGGTCCCCCAAAGCGCCTTGGCCCAAAGCGGCAAGATCCGCGTGGGCCTGATGCTGCCCTACACCGGTACCTTTGCCCAACTGGGCGTGGCCATTGAAAACGGCGTGCGCATGGCCATCAACGAGCAAGGCGGCAAACTCGGTGGCCGCGAGATCGAGTGGTTCAAGGTGGACGACGAGTCCGAGCCCTCCAAAGCCATCGAAAACGCCAACAAACTGGTGCAGCGCGACAAAGTCGATGTGCTGATCGGCACCGTGCACTCGGGTGTGCAAATGGGCATCCACCGCGTGGCCCGCGAAAGCGGCGTGATCAACCTGATCCCGAACGCCGGTGTGCACATCGCCACCCGTGCCCAGTGCGCCCCCAACGTGTTCCGCACCAGTTTTTCCAACAGCCAGCCGACCATGGCGCTGGGCGAAGCCATGGTCAAGCGCGGCCACAAAAAGGCGGTGTGGATCACCTGGAAATACGCTGCAGGCGACGAAGCCTTCGAAGGCTTCAAAGAGAGCTACACCAAAGCGGGTGGCACCATCGTCAAAGAGCTGGGCCTGCCCTTCCCTAACGTTGAATTCCAAGCCCTGCTGACCGAAATCGCCGCGCTCAAGCCCGACGCTGTGGCTTGCTTCTTTGCCGGTGGCGGCGCGGCCAAGTTCCTGCGCGACTACGCCGCTGCGGGCCTCAAGGGCAAGATTCCGCTGTACGGCTCGGGCTTCCTGACCGAGGGCGTCCTGGACGCTGCTGGCCCAGCGGCCGACGGCGTACTGACCACCTTGCACTACGGTGACGGCATCGAGACCAAGCGCAACAAAGACTTCCGTCTGAACTACGCCAAGACGTTCAAGATGCAACCCGACGTCTATGCCGTGCAAGGCTACGACACTGGCCTGCTGCTGGTGCAAGGCGCCAACGCCGTCAAGGGCGATGTCAGCCAAAAAGCCACCATGATCAAAGCCATGGAAAGCGCCGTGATCGACAGCCCACGCGGCAAGTGGACCATGAGCAAGTCGCACAACCCGGTGCAAGACATCTACCTGCGCGAAGTCTCCAACAAAGAGAACAAGGTCATCGGCATTGCCGCCAAGGCATTGGCCGATTCGGGCGCTGGCTGCCGCATGTAAACTGCGCGAGCCCTCCGTGCCACGGCGGATTTCGGTCCGCCGTTTTCATTGGCACTGGGCCACCAGGCGCCCTGCCGCCTTCCTCCATTCAAAGCGTGATTCCTGATGGACTTTGTGAATTTTTTGATCCAGCTGCTCAACAGCGTCCAGTACGGGCTGCTGCTGTTCATGCTGGCTGCGGGCCTGACGCTGATCTTCGGCATCATGGGCGTGGTCAATCTGGCGCACGGCAGTTTTTACATGTTGGGCGCTTACCTGGCTTGGTCCTTGGCCGCGCAGCTGGGCAGTTTCACGCTGGCCATCGTTGTGGGCACGGCTTTGTCGGTGGCCTTTGGCCTGCTGATCGAGCGTTTGTTGTTTCGGCACTTTTACCACCGCGACCACCTCGACCAGGTGCTGCTGACCTTTGGCTTGATCTATGTGTTTGAAGAGCTGCGCTCCATCATCTGGGGCGACGATGTACACGGCCTGCCTGTGCCCGAGTTGCTGGCCGCATCCATCCCCCTGACCGAAAACCTGTCGTACCCGGTTTACCGCCTGTTCATGTCGGGCGTGTGCTTGGTGTTGGCGCTGGGCTTGTATTTGCTGATCTCCAAAACCCGTTTGGGCATGAAGATCCGAGCGGGGGCCTTCAACCGCGAGATGACCGAGTCGCTGGGTGTCAACATCAAACTCATCCACTCGGTGGTGTTTGCTTTGGGCATTGGCCTGGCCTCGATCGCCGGCATGATCGCCGCGCCTGTGTCGAGCGTTTACCCCAATATGGGCAGCCAAGTTTTGATCATGTGCTTTGTGGTGGTGGTCATTGGCGGCATCGGTTCGGTGCGCGGCGCTTTGATTGCCGCTTTGCTGGTCGGCTTGGTCGACACCTTTGGCAAGGTGCTGCTGCCCCAAGCCTCGGGCATGCTGGTGTACGTGCTGATGGCCTTGGTGCTGCTGTACAAACCCGAAGGCCTGTTCAAGCAATGAAAAAGACATCCACATGAGCATGCCCCAAATTCACCTCGAAACCCTGCCGCGCAGCATCCAGCTGGTGATGGTGCTGGGCTTTTTGGCCCTCGCCGCATTCCCTTTTGTCGGGTCTGACTTTTACACGTCCATGGTCGTGCGCATGATGATCCTGGCCATCTTGGCCATGAGCCTGGATTTGCTGCAGGGCGTCACGGGCCTGGTGTCGCTGGGCCACGCCGCTTACTTTGGCCTGGCCGGTTATGTGCTGGCCTTCATCACACCGCAAAACGAGCCGATCAGTTTGTACACCAGCTTGCCGCTGGCCGTGGGTGGGTCCGCGCTGGCGGCCCTGGTCATTGGCTTTTTGGTGGTGCGCACCCATGGCATCTACTTCATCATGGTGACCATGGCCTTTGCGCAGATGATTTTCTTCATCTTCTTTGACAACAAGGCGCTGGGCGGCTCGGACGGTTTGTTCCTGAACTTCCGCCCCGACGCTGGCATCATCGACCTGGAAAACAAGCGGGTGTTTTATTACTTCACGCTGGCTTGTTTGCTGGCGGTCTATGTGTTTTTGCGCCGCCTGCTCTGGAGCCCGTTTGGCCGAGCACTGTCGGGCATCCGCGTGAACGAGCACCGCATGCGGGCGCTGGGTTTCAACACCTTCAGCCACAAATTGGCAGCCTTCACGCTGGCCGGGGCGCTGGCCGGATTGGCCGGTTATTTGTTTGCCGCACAAACGGGGTTTGTGAACCCCGAACTCATGGGCTTTCACCTCAGTGCACACGCCATCATGATGGTGATTTTGGGGGGCATGGGCAATTTTGCGGGGGCCATTGTGGGGGCCTTCAGCTTTGAGTATTTGCTGCATGTCTTCAAGGACCTGCCCGACATCGGCGGCTTCAAAACCGGCAAACACTGGCAGATGTGGATGGGCCTGTTCATCGTGGCTTTGATCATTTTTGCGCCCAAAGGCATTTTGGGTTTGATCAACCGCTTCTTGGGCAAAAAGTCGGCGCAGGAGGCGGGCCATGACTGAGCGCCAAATCTTGATGTCCGCCCGTGGCTTGACCAAGCGCTTTGGCGGCTTGGCAGCGGTCAATGATGTCTCGCTGGATTTGTGGCTTGGCCACATCCATGCAGTGATTGGCCCCAACGGCGCGGGCAAATCCACGCTCGCCAATTTGCTCTCGGGTGACCTGCCACCCACCAGCGGCAGCATCACCTTGGGTGAGCACCCCATCACCGGCTGGACCCCCGAAAAAATCTCGCGCCACGGCTTGGGCCGCAGCTACCAAAAGACCAACATCTTCAGCACCTTCTCGGTGTGGGACAACGTGCGTCTGGCCGCGCAGTCGCGGGCGCAGCCTTCGCCCTTCAACCCGCTGGGCTGGCTCATGGCCGCAGCCCGCATGCAGGCGGTGAACCAGCGGGCCGAACGCGCGATTGAACTGGCAGGCCTGCAAGATCGACGGCACGCCTTGGCCGGTGCGGCCAGCCACGGCGAACAACGCCAACTCGAAATCGCCATGACGCTGGCCACCGATCCCCGCGTGCTGCTGCTCGACGAACCCTTGGCGGGCATGGGCCAGGCCGAAGCCGAAAGCATGGTGAAACTGCTGCTGCGCCTCAAAAATGACCATGCCATCTTGCTGGTCGAACACGACATGGACGCTGTGTTCACCCTGGCCGACCACCTGACGGTGATGGTCAACGGCCAAGTGATTGCGAGCGATACGCCAGCGGCGGTGCGGGCCGATGCGGGTGTGCAAGCCGCTTACCTGGGCGAGGAACATTGAGATGAGTGAACTGTTGATCCAGGGCCAAGACCTGAACACCTATTACGGGGCCAGCCACATCCTGCGCGGTGTGAATTTTTCTGTGGGCCAGGCCGAAACCATTGGCCTGATGGGCCGAAACGGCATGGGCAAAAGCACCCTACTCAAAACCCTCATGGGCATCGTGCCGCCTCGCAGTGGCACGGTGGACATCAAAGGCCAGCGCATGAATGGCCGCCCCACGTTTGAAGTGGCGCAAATGGGCATCGCCTATGTGCCCGAAGGACGCGGCATTTTTGGCAACCTGAGCGTGGTGGAAAACCTGCAAATGGCCGCCCGCCCTGGCACACGGGGCCAACGCGAGTGGACTTACGAGCGCGTGCTGGAAACCTTCCCGCGCCTGAAAGAGCGCCTGGGCCACGGCGGCCAGCAACTCTCGGGCGGTGAGCAACAAATGCTGACCATTGGCCGGGCGCTGATGACCAACCCCGATGTGCTGATTCTGGACGAAGCCACCGAAGGTTTGGCACCGCTGATCGCCCGCGAGATCTGGCGCATTTGCAGCCTCATCAAACAAAGCGGCATCAGCTCGATCATCGTCGACAAGAACTGGAAACACGTCACCCAGATCACCGACCGCAACATCATCCTGGTCAAAGGCCAAGTGGTGTTCGAAGGCTCGTCGCCCATCTTGCTGGCCGACCCCAGCGTTCTGGAGCAGCATCTGGGGGTTTGAGAAAAAAGATGCCCCCTTCCAACGCGCCGTCATCACAGGAGACTGCGGTGGCCAGGGCCAGACCCAGGCGCGGCAAATGCTGGACTCGGGCACTCAGCTTGCGCAGGTAGGCCTGAAGCGCCAGGCATTGCAACCCCTGCACACAGGTTCTTCCCCCACACGGTGGCCAACACAGAAACACCTCCCTTGTAGGAGCCCACCCCGTGGGCGATGGTTCGCGCGCCACACAGGTTCTTCGCCCACAGGGTGGGCTCATACACAGAAAACCATCCCTCTTACGACCCACCCCGTGGGCGATGGTTCGCGCTCCACGCAGGTTCTTCGCCCACAGGGTGGGCTCCTACAAAGAAACACCTCCCTTGTAAGAGCCCACCCCGTGGGCGATCACTCCCCTTGTAGGAGCCCACCCCGTGGGCGATCACGCGCTGTCAGAGCAGCGGCCGCAACTCCCTCGCAGCCTCCAGCAGCAGTGGCAGCCACTGGCGCTGCACCGCTGCGTCGCTCAATTGCTCGGCCGTGCCCACCACGTTCAGTGCCGCCAAGGTCTGGCCTTGCATGTTGCGCAGCGGCACGGCCAGCGCATGAATGCCCAGTTCGTGGCCATCACGGGCCAGGCAGTGGTCAGACAGCCGAACCTGCGCGATCAGGGCCTTGAACTGGGTCGCGTTCACCTCGGTTTGCGGCGTGATGCGGGCCAGCTCGCGGCCCTTGAGCCAGGCAGCGAAATCAGCCTTGGGCAAGCTGGCCAGCAAGACCCGCCCAGTGGACGTGGCGTGTGCGGGCAAACGTGCGCCCAAATGCAGGCCATAGGCCAGGTGCCGCACCGGCTCGGCCGCCCCTGCGCTGCGGGCCACGATGACACACTCGTCCCCATCGCGCACCACCGCGCTGAAGGCCGCCTGCGTTTGCTGCGCCAAGCGGTTGAGCGTGGGCTGCAGCGTGCGTGGCAAGCGTGAAGTGGCCATGTAGCTGCCCGCAAAGCGAAGCACACGCGCCGACAACCAATAGTGGCTGCCGTCGGTTTCCAAATATCCCAGCTCGGCCAGCGTGAGCAAATGCCGCCGC
>JBIKQY010000314.1:0-3624 GCA_044349465.1 Limnohabitans sp.
TGGCCTGGGGCCATGGCAGCTTGCGCACCGACGGCTATGCCCTGCAGTTGCACGCGGCGCTGTCGCGGCGGCATGGCGCGCTGTGGTCGCCCGACTTGCAGGCCTTGCGCGTGGCCCCTGCCAGCACGCGAAGCCAGTGGTTTATGAGCGGTGACTGGGCCTTGAACGGCCCCTGGACCGGGTTTGCGCACCTGCTGGGCACCCAAGAAGCCCCTGCAAGCCAGACGGTTGCGGCGGATGCGGCGATCCAGTTCCCGGCCGATGGACGCCCCGGCCCGTGGTCGTGGGTGCCGAGCGAACGCCAAGCCATGCACCAATGGCGCTTGGGCCTGCAAGGGCCATGGCAGGGTTGGGACCTGTTGGCTTCGGCCTCCAGTGGCCAGGCCCGGCAACAAGAAAAACCTCTGCCTTTGGGGCCTGTGTCTGATGCTGTGGACCGGGTTTTGCAAGACCGCTGGCTGGCCTTGAAGGACCTGCCTGCTTTGGCCGAGCAGCGCCACGACACGCGCTTGCACACCTTGAACGTGCAAGCGCAGCGCGAGCTCGACAGCCCGCCCCAAGGCCCTCGGACTTTGGCTTGGGGCTGGCATTGGCGGCAAGAATCCTTGAACAGCCAAATGGCCCTACCAGCCGCTGACACTTGGGCGGCCCAGCGGCAGCAATGGGCGGTGCATGCCGAGCTCAAAACACCGCTGGCTGAACACCACGAAGTCAGTGCCTCCTTGCGTCATGACCAATACTCTGACGTGGGCGGGGCCCAAACCGGGCAACTGGCCTGGAAGTGGCGGCCCTCGACCCCGTTTCTCATGCGTGCCTCTTTGGGCACCGGCTTCAGGGCCCCGGGTTTGGAGCAGCTCAATCCGAACATCACCCGCAGTGGCCTGTTGTGGGACCCTGCCCGCCTGAGCCCGTGGCGCGTGCAGCGACGGGGTCAGGCCCAGTTGCAAGCCGAGGCTTCTACCCATGCCAGCTGGGGTTTCAGACTGGAGCCGCAGCCGCGCTGGACTTGGGGCGCAGAGCTGTGGCAAATCGATGTGCGCCGCGCCTTGGGCGACCAGAGTCAGTGGGCCAGTGATGCCGCTGGGTCTTATCTGGAGTTGGTGGCCACCAACTTGGGGCGCAGCCGCAAACAAGGCATCGACTTCGACACCGAATGGCGTGTGCCGACCGATGCCGGCCTGATGCGCCTGAGCTTCAAGGGCGTGCTGTACCTGAAGTCCGAGCTGCAAGAGTCCCGCACTGGCCGCACGGTGTCGGACTTGGCGCAGGTGTCTGGCATCACGCAAACCGTGACCCCACGGCACCAATGGGTGGGGGGTGCCAGCCTGGAGTGGGCCAACTGGGTGTTGATGAGCGGTTTGCGTTACAGCTCGGGCTATCTGGAAGCCCAGAACTGGCCCCTGGCGGGCGAGAGTGCTGGCAACACCCGCCGGGTGTCTGGCCACTGGCAGCTCGATCTGGGGGGGCAGTGGGCACTGAGCCGCCAAATGACGGTGAGTGCGTGGCTGCAAGATGTCACCGACAGCGGTCGCTCACATGCGCTGGCCACCGTTCAGGCCTTGCAGGGCGGTGACCGCTTGAGTCTCGAAGATGTGGGTCGCAGTCTCAAACTCAGAGTGCAATACCGTTTCTGAGACCGCAGCCGTGGCCCTTGGTATCTGGCCTCAATGCCGCGCGCCAAAAATGCCTGTGCCCACCCGCACCATGGTGCTGCCTTCGGCAATCGCGGCGGTCATGTCGGCGCTCATGCCCATCGACAAGGTGTCCAGCGGCAGGCCCTGGGCGCGCAGTTGCTCAAACAAATCTTTGGCTTGACGGTGCACAGCCCGCATTTGCTCTTCGGTCTCGGCGGGCTCGGGGATGGTCATCAGGCCGCGCAGTTGCAGGCGCGGCAAAGCGGCCACGGCCTGCGCCAGAGCGGGCAGCTCTTGCGGGCTCACGCCCGACTTGTTGTCGCCCCCGTCCACATTGACCTGAATGCACACCTGCAAGGGCGGCAGGTGCTCGGGGCGCTGCTCGGACAGGCGCTGGGCAATTTTGAGGCGGTCCACGCTGTGCACCCAGTCAAAGTGCTCGGCCACCAGCCGCGTCTTGTTGCTCTGGATGGGGCCGATGCAGTGCCACTGCAGCGGCAGGTCGCGCAAGGCGGTGATCTTGTCCACCGCTTCCTGGATGTAGTTTTCGCCAAAGGCAGTCAGGCCTGCGGCATGGGCCTGGCGCACCGCATCGGGCCCCCAAGTTTTGGAGACAGCCAGCAAGTGCACGGTGCTGGGTGCGCGGCTTGCGGCTTGGCAGGCGGCCAAAATTTGCGCTTGCACGCGGGCGATGTTGTCGGCAATCGAAGGGGTCATGGCCTGAGCGTACCAAAAGCGCTCAGCTCACCGCATGCCCAAGCCAAAGCACCCGGTGCGCGCCAGAACACCGACAGGCTGCCAAAATAGCTGTTTTAACACCACCAGAACGAGACACCCATGAGCCAAATCGCTGCCAAAACTTACGAAACCACCCCCGCCCGCAAGGTCGCCTTTTTGGGCTTGGGCGTGATGGGTTACCCCATGGCGGGCCATTTGGCCCGCGCTGGGCACCATGTCACGGTGTACAACCGCAGCGCCGCCAAAGCCGCCGCCTGGGTGGCCGAATGCCCCGGCAACGCCAGTGCCCCCACCCCGCGTGAAGCGGCTGCCGGTGGAGACATCGTGTTTGCCTGCGTGGGCAACGATGCGGATTTGCGCAGCGTGGTGCTGGGCGCCGACGGCGCGTTTGCGGGGATGAAACCCGGTGCGATTTTTGTGGACCACACCACGGCCTCGGCCGAAGTGGCCCGAGAGCTGTATGCCCAAGCCCAAAAGCTGGGTCTGCACTTTGTCGACGCACCGGTCTCTGGTGGTCAGGCAGGCGCGCAAAACGGCATGCTCACCGTGATGTGTGGTGGCGACGCCGCCGCCTTTGACAACGTCAAACCTGCAGCCATGGCCTTTTCGCGTGCTTTCACGTTGCTGGGCGCATCGGGTGCGGGCCAGTTGGCCAAGATGGTCAACCAGATCTGCATCGCGGGCTTGGTGCAAGGCTTGTCCGAGGCGATTGCCTTTGGCCAACAAGCCGGGCTGGACATGCACCAGGTGCTGGACGTGATCGGCAAGGGAGCGGCGCAAAGCTGGCAAATGGACAACCGCGGCAAGACCATGGCCGACGACAAGTTTGAGTTTGGCTTTGCAGTGGACTGGATGCGCAAGGACCTGGGCCTGGTGCTGGACGAAGCCAAGCGCAACGGGGCTCTGTTGCCGGTCACGGCCTTGGTCGATCAGTTTTATGCCGATGTGCAAAAAATGGGTGGCGGCCGCTGGGACACCTCCAGCCTGATTCGCCGTCTGCGCTGAACCGCCAACTGCGCTGAACCGCCGGATCCGGCCCGATGAAGTTGCCAGGTCAGCGCAGACCCTTTTGTGGTCATTCCTGGCAAGTCACTTTTTTTGTCATCCCGGGCGAAGACCCGGGATCCAGTGTGTAGCGATGCCCATTGCAAACGTCAGGAGCGCGCCATGGATCCCGGATCAAGTCCGGGATGACAGGCAAAGCAAGTGTCTTGTCATACCGGGCGAAGACCCGGGAGCCAGTGTGCAGCGA
>JBIKQY010000315.1:0-3608 GCA_044349465.1 Limnohabitans sp.
CAAAGCATCTACGCCGACTTTGCCGCCAAGTTTGCCGAGCGGGCCAAACGCATCACCGTGGGCGATCCTCTCGACGAGAAAACCATCGTCGGCCCGATGATCTCCAAGGCTCACCTGGCCAAGGTGCGCAGCTACATCGAACTCGGCCCCAAAGAGGGCGCGACGATGCTGTGTGGCGGTCTGGGACAGCCCGGCTACGCCGCCGACTTGCCCGCGCATGTCAAGAACGGCAACTTCGTCTGGCCCACCGTGTTTGCCGACGTGGACAACCGCATGCGCATCGCGCAAGAAGAAATCTTCGGCCCGGTGGCTTGCCTGATCCCCTTCAAAGATGAGGCCGACGCCATTGAAAAAGCCAACGACATCGAATACGGTTTGAGCAGCTATGTCTGGACCGAGAACTTGGGCAAAGCGCACCGCGTGGCGGCAGCCGTCGAGGCTGGCATGTGCTTTGTGAACAGCCAGAACGTGCGCGACCTGCGTCAACCCTTTGGCGGCACCAAAGCCAGCGGCACCGGCCGCGAAGGCGGCACCTGGAGCTACGAAGTGTTTTGCGAACCCAAGAACGTCGCGGTGTCCTTGGGTGGTCACCACATTCCACATTGGGGTGTATGACAAATCACAATCATCTGTCATACTTAATGTCATACATTCATTTTGAATGTGTATGACAAGGAATGAACCATGCTGTCTGTCCGCCTGCCCGAAACCGTTGAACGCGAATTGACCCAGTACTGCGCCGCTCGCAAACTGAGCAAATCGCACGTCGTGCAAGAAGCCCTTGCCGAGTATTTGGTGGCGGCCAAATCGCCATCGAGTCCGCGTGCAGCGCCCGAGCCCGACTTGTCGTTCCTCGCGCCAGACGACCCGATTCGGCAGTTCATTGGCATTGCCAAAGATGGCATGAGCACCGATGAACTGATGCGCATGACCCGTGGCGATGATTGGAATCACCCATGATTTTGGTGGACACCAACGTGTTTGTGGATGTGATCCATCAGGACCCGATTTGGTTGGACTGGTCGCTGCGCGAGTTGAGCAAAGCCAAAAGCCAGCAGATCGTGACCAATTTTGTGGTCTATGCCGAGCTGCACACCCACAACACTGCAGGACCGCACATCGATGCGTTTTTGCAAAAGTTGGGGGTGCAAGTTCTGGACTTGACGCGTCCGGCAGCGCAATTGGCCGCCAACGCGTTCCGGTCTTACCGCCAACGCGGCGGCACCAAAACCGGCGTGTTGCCCGACTTCTTCATCGGGGCTCATGCACAAGCCGAAGGCTATCGGCTACTGACCCGCGATGCAGGCCGCTACCGCAGTTACTTTCCCGGCATTGATCTGATCTGCCCCTGACCATCCACCGCATCCACAGGACACCCCATGGGCCAACTTTCACTCGCCGCCAAAATCACCCACGTACCCAGCATGTACCTGAGTGAGATACCTGGCCCCCGTTTTGGCACACGCCAAAGCGCCATCGACGGTCACAAGGAAATCAGCCTCCGCTGCCGCGCCATGGGCGTGGACACGCTGGTGGTGTTTGACACGCACTGGCTGGTCAATGCCGGTTACCACATCAACTGCGGCCCGCACTTCAAGGGTGTGTACACCAGCAACGAACTGCCGCACTTCATCAGCAACATGACCTTCGAGTCGCCGGGCAACCCAGCACTCGGGCACTTGCTGGCCCAAGTGGCCAACGAGTACGGCGTGGAAACCCTGGCACACGACGCCACCACTTTGCAGCCCGAATACGGCACGCTGGTGCCGCTGCGTTACATGAACGAAGACCAGCATTTCAAGGTGATTTCGGTCTCGGCCCTGTGCACCTCGCACTACCTGAATGACAGCGCTCGCCTGGGTTGGGCCATGCGTGAGGCTGTGGAAAAGCATTACGACGGCAAGGTGGCTTTTCTGGCCAGTGGCTCGCTCTCACACCGCTTTGCGCAAAACGGTTTGGCCCCTGAATTCGCCCACAAAATCTGGAGCCCTTTCCTCGAAAAACTCGACGAGCAGGTGCTGCGCATGTGGGACCAACGCGAATGGAAAGCCTTTTGCGAGATGCTGCCCGAATACGCCAGCAAGGGCCACGGCGAAGGCTTCATGCACGACACGGCCATGCTGATGGGGGCACTGGGTTGGTCGGGTTATGACGGCGGCGTGGACATGGTCACGCCGTATTTCGGTGCCAGTGGCACAGGCCAGCTCAACGCGATTTTTGAGGTGACGCCGCAAAGCGGGCAGCACATTCCGCCTGCGCAGGCCAGCAACGCGCAGGGCTACACCGCGGTCAGTACGAGACTTTGACCATGCAAGTGCTTTTCTACAAGACCATGCATGCGTTTTACTGTGAGATCGTGCATCCGTTTATCTGCGAGATCGTGCATGCGTTTGTCTGCGAGATCGTGCATGCGTTTGCCTGTCATCCCGGACTTGATCCGGGATCCATCTCCGACCCACCATGGATCCTCGGGTCAAGCCCGAGGATGACAAATCCGGAGACCAAGATGACCACGTCAAAGGAAATCCCATGCCTCACCTTGTGATCCTCTACACCGGGCAACTCGAGCACGAAGTCAGCATGACGGCCCTGTGTCGGCAGTTGGCCGACGCCATGCTCACCGTCAAGGACGAAGAAGGCAAACAGGTCTTTCCGACCGGTGGCACCCGCGTTCTGGCCTACCCTGCACCGCACTATGCCGTGGCCGATGGTGGCGCAGCAGGACGCGAGGCCGGAGGGACGGGCGACTACGCTTTTGTGTACCTGAATGTGCGCATGGGCCGGGGCCGCAGCGAGGCCACGCAGCAACGCGCCGGACAAACCCTGCTCGAAGTGGCCAAGGCCTTTTTTGCCCCCGTCATGGCACAACGCCACATCGGTATCACGCTGCAGATCGACGTGGGCCCTGAGGTGTTTGACGCCAAGCACAGCAACCTCCATCCGCTTTTCAACAAGGCTTGAAACATGTCCGTGTTCACCAATGACCAGATCCACCAGCTCGCCCGCGAGCTGAACCAGTCCGAGAAATCCCGCACGCAAATCGAGCACTTTTCCAAGCGCTACCCGGGCATGACCATCGATGACGGCTACCGCATCAACCGCGCCTGGATGCAGCTCAAGTTCGCCGAAGGGCGCACCATGATCGGCCACAAAATTGGCCTCACCAGCCGCGCCATGCAAGTGTCCAGCCAGATCGACGAGCCCGACTACGGCACGCTGCTGGATGACATGCTTTACACCTGCACGCCCGGGCAGGTGCTTGACATTCCCTTCACCGATTTCATCGCGCCGCGTGTCGAGGTGGAGTTGGCCTTCATCCTTAAAAAAGAACTGCGCGGCCCCAACGTGACGGTGCAGCAAGTCTTGGAGGCCACCGAGTATGTGACCCCTGCGATTGAGATCATCGACTCGCGCATCGAGCAGTTCGACCGCCACACCAAGGTGATGCGTAAGGTCTACGACACCATCAGCGACAACGCCGCCAATGCAGGCATCGTGCTCGGGGCCAAGCGGGTCGATCCTCTCACCACCGACCTGCCCTGGTGCGGTGCGGTGCTGCGCCAAAACGGCGTGGTCGAAGAAACCGGTTTGGCGGCGGGTGTGCAAGG
>JBIKQY010000316.1:0-3597 GCA_044349465.1 Limnohabitans sp.
CAGGACGGTGCCTGGCTGGCACTGGATCTGCGCACCGCGGCCGGACGCGCAGAGCATGCCCGTGTGCGCCTGCTCTACCAGCAGACCGAGCGGCCCATCTTGCTGGCGCTGCGGGTGGACGGGGGTCATGAACAGACCGTCAGCTTGCAGGGCCCACAGGGTCCGGCTGTGCTGGAGTTGGCTGCCCAGGACGGCATCTCCACCTTGGCCTTGAGGGTGCTGCAAGGCCCCTTGCGGCTGCAGGGCCTGGAGTGGCCGGTGGCCCCTTCGGTGCGTTTGCAAATGGATGTGTTTGGCTATCCCGGGGCCACGGTCGGGGGCTGGCGGCATGTGCAGCCAGAGTCACTGCGGCCATGGTGGCCTCAGCCCCCTTATGACCTGGTGGTGTTGGCTTTTGGCACCAACGAGGGCAATGTTCAGCCTTTCAGTGCCCAGGCTTACCGGCAGATGTTGCAGGCCTCGGTGTCTCAGTGGCGAGCGGTGTTTCCTGAAACGGCCTGCTTGCTGATCGCTCCAGGAGATCGGGGGGTCTTATTGAGACGTTCACAAAAGGTCAACAAGTCCGCGAGCCGCAGCGCTGAAGCCGCCGCTCCCGATGTGTTGCGCTTTACCCGGGTGCACGACGAGATTGGACGCATTCAAAAGCAGGTGGCGCAGGCCCATGGTTGCCATGCTTGGAGCATGTTGGAGGCCATGGGCGGTGTTGGCAGTGCGTACCGATGGGCCCGGCACAACCCGCCTTTGATGGCGCGGGACCTGATTCACTTCACGGTGCCCGGCTACCAGCGCCTGGCGCAGTTGATGGCCCAAGACCTGGGTTGGGGCCCGGCCCTGTTCGAGGGTGTGCCCGCGCCTGCAGCGAACCGTTG
Organism: Limnohabitans sp.; assembly: GCA_044349465.1. Taxonomy (GTDB): domain Bacteria; phylum Pseudomonadota; class Gammaproteobacteria; order Burkholderiales; family Burkholderiaceae_C; genus Limnohabitans_A. The sequence continues at coordinate 870 of JBIKQY010000316.1, forward strand.
AATCTAGGTAGGGCAGGGCAGCGCAGCGCAGGTTCAACCCGCGCGAGCGAAAAACACCACGCTCATGACCAAGCCCGTACCGATGACCAGCCAGCGCACCCAGCGCACGGGCAAGCGCTTGGCCAGGCGCGCCCCGGCCTAACCGCCGAGGGTGGCTAGCGCCATCATCCACAGGGCTTGCGGCCATACGATGGCCCCTGCCACAGCAAAAGCGGCCACCGACAGCAAAGACAGCACAAAGGAGTTGAGGTTTTTCAGCGCATTGACCGTGTTCAATCGGCTCTCGCCCGTCAGGGTGTAAAGGGCCATCAGCAAAATGCCCAAGCCGCCGTTGAAGTAACCGCCGTAAACGGCCACGCCCATCAGGCCCGGCAGCCGCCAAGCGGGGTGGCCCTGGCCTGAATTGCGCCGGCCAAGCCAGGGGCCAGCCGCAAACAGCGCCGTGGCCAGCAGCAGCAACCAAGGCACCAGACCAGAGAACACCCGCGCCGGGGTGACCAACAACAAACCCGCGCCGATCAAGCCGCCCACCGCAGCGATGGCCACTTCGCGTTGCAGCAAGGCGCGGGGCAGGGTTTGCAGCTCCGAGCGAAACCCCAGCACGCTGCCCAGGTAACCCGGGCTGACGGCCATGGCGCTGGTGGCGTTGGCCGCCAAGGGCGCACACCGGCAAACACCAGGGCGGGAAAGGTGAGAAAACTACCGCCTCCGGCGATCGCATTGAGTACGCCCGCTGCGAAAGCGGCCGCGCCTGAGAGCAGCCACAGGGCTTCGGTGGGCAGATCGGGGCTCATGTCGACAAGGGCGGCAAATCGGCCACGGCCGGGTCGGTGTGGATCACGTCCAACGGAAAGCGTTGTCCGGCCAGGTGGTCTTCGATGCAGCGCAAGACCAGGGGGCTGCGGTGGCGCTCGGCGCTGGCGCGCACTTCATCGGGCGTCATCCACAGCGTGCGCACGATGCCCTCGTCCAGACTCAAATGGGGCTGCAGCTCGCCGATGTCGCCGCAAAAAGCCATGCGCACATAGGTGATGTCTTCGCCCGTCGCCGGACGCTGAAAGCGCGAGAGGTAAATGCCCACCAAGGCGGTGGGCGTGAAGGGCTGGGCCGTTTCCTCCAAGGCCTCGCGGGCGCAGGCTTGGGCGGGCGATTCGCCCGGGTCCAGGTGGCCTGCCGGGTTGTTCAGGCGCAAACCCTCTTGGGTGTGTTCTTCGATCAACAGGTAGCGGCCATCACGCTCGATGATGGCGGCCACGGTGACATTGGGTTTCCAGCGTGTGTCCATGGCCACGATTATCGGTGTGCCAGCGGACCTCAGTGCTCGAGAGCAACACTTTGGCACCCAAAAGGTGCACGGGTGGCATTCTCTTCAGCTTCATATCAGTGCTGACTGATATTATGGTGATTTGACGGCCATGCCAGCTTAGAGATGCAATGGCCTTGGGCTCGAATGGATTGACTTCGGTTAAGCTTTGACATTGGCCATATTTTTTTTGTGGATTGAGTGAGGAGACATTCATGCAAACAGGCGATACCGCCGTCACGCCCCAGCGCATTGGCGTGCCCAAAGAGGTTTTTCCCGGTGAAAAACGGGTGGCCACGGTCCCCGATGCTGTGACCAAACTGGTCAAACTCGGCTTTGCCGTGGTCGTGGAGCAGGGCGCGGGCGAGCTCGCCGACCTGTCGGATGCGGCTTTTGTTGAAGCCGGTGCCACCATCGCCCCCAACGCCGCTGAACTGTGGAGCGGCAGCGACATCGTCTTCAAAGTCCGTGCTCCCACGGCCGACGAAGTGGCGCTGATGCACGAAGGCCAGACGCTGATCGGCTTCTTGTGGCCCGCCCAAAACCCCGATTTGATGCAGCAGCTCGCGGCCAAAAAGGTCACCGCGCTGTCGATCGACGCACTGCCACGAACACTCAGCCGCGCCCAGAAGATGGACGCGCTGACCTCGATGGCGGGTGTGAGCGGTTACCGTGCGGTAGTTGAATCGGCCAACGCCTTTGGCCGTTTCTTCAACGGCCAGATCACGGCCGCGGGCAAAGTGCCCCCCGCCAAAGTGTTCATCGCCGGAGCCGGTGTGGCCGGTTTGGCCGCCATTGGCGCGGCCGCCAGCTTGGGCGCCATCGTGCGCGCCAACGACACCCGCGCCGAAGTGGCCGACCAAGTGGTGTCGCTCGGCGGTGAGTTCGTCAAGGTGGATTACGAAGAAGAAGGCTCGGGCGGCGGCGGTTACGCCAAGGTCATGAGCGAAGGCTTCCAAGCCGCGCAGCGCGAGATGTACGCCAAGCAAGCCAAAGAGTGCGACATCATCATCACCACCGCGTTGATCCCCGGCAAGCCCGCGCCCAAGTTGATCACCGCCGAGATGGTGCAAAGCATGAAGCCCGGCAGCGTGATCGTGGACATGGCCGCTGAACAAGGCGGCAACTGCGAACTGACCGAACCCGGCAAGGCCGTGGTCAAGCACGGCGTGACGATTGTGGGCTACACCGACCTGGCTTCGCGCATGGCGCGCCAGTCGTCCACGCTGTACGGCACCAACTTGTTCCGCCTGACCGAAGAGCTGTGCAAAACCAAAGATGGCGTGATCAACGTCAACATGGAAGACGACGCGATCCGGGGCCTCACGGTCATTAAAAACGGCGAAATCACCTGGCCTGCGCCACCTCTGGTGGTGGCTCCCAAGCCCGCCCCCAAACCCGCCGCAGCGCCTGCCGCCAAAAAAG
>JBIKQY010000317.1:0-3595 GCA_044349465.1 Limnohabitans sp.
CGCAAATACGCGGGCGAGGCCTACCTGCGCCATCTGGTGCTGGCGGCCATCGAGACGCACCCCGACATTCCGGTGGTCTTGCACCAAGACCACGGTGCCACGCCTGCGCAGTGCCAGCAGTCCATCCGCTCGGGCTTTTCCAGCGTGATGATGGACGGCTCGCTCATGGCCGACGCCAAGACACCTGCCAGCTACGAGTACAACGTGGGCGTGACCCAAAAGGTGTGCGAAATGGCGCACGCCGTGGGCGTGTCGGTGGAGGGGGAGTTGGGCTGCCTGGGCTCGCTGGAGACCGGCGAGGCGGGCGAAGAAGACGGTGTGGGCGCTGAGGGCAAACTCAGCCACGAGCAGATGCTGACCGACCCGGTGCAGGCCAAAGACTTTGTGGCTCAAACCGGGGTAGATGCGCTGGCCATTGCGATTGGCACCAGCCACGGCGCTTACAAATTCACCCGCCCGCCTACAGGGGACATCCTGGCCATGGACCGCATCGTGGCGATTCATGCTGCCATTCCCAACACACACTTGGTGATGCACGGCAGCTCCAGCGTGCCGCAAGAGTGGTTGCAGATCATTCGCCAATACGGTGGCGACATCAAGGAAACCTATGGTGTGCCGGTCGAAGAGATCGTGCGCGGCATCCAAAGCGGTGTGCGCAAAGTCAACATCGACACCGACATCCGCCTGGCCATGACCGGTGCCATGCGCCAGGTGTTTGCCCAGCAGCCCTCGGAATTCGATCCACGCAAAGCCTTGGCCGCTGCTAAAAAAGCTGCGGCGGGCATCGTCAAAGCCCGCTTTGAAGCCTTTGGCTGTGCTGGCCAAGCTCAGAAAATCCGTCCAATCCACCTTGATGCGATGGCTGCTCGTTACATGAAATAAGGGTGGCTGAATTAATTAAGCTATTTCTTATATAGTCGGGGAATTGTGGTTCAGGGTGTGTTTGGTACACATACCCTGATTGGGGGGCTCTGTCACAAGAGCCCCCCTTTTTTCAATTTTCCCAACATGAACGAGCAGGAGACATTCATGCGCACGGCTGAGCGGTCCGTACATCTTCGGGGCAAGGTCAGCTTGCCTAGCACCGTCCGAGGCGACTGGTGATGCGCTTGAGCAAAGACAGCCAGTTGGCCGTGACCGTCTTGGTTGAGGTGGGTCTTCATGAGCACGATGGCCCTGTCTCTTTGGCGGCCATCAAGTCTCGACACGACATATCGACCACGCGACTTGAACAGGTTTTCAGCAAGTTGCGACGAGCCAACTTGGTGGACAGTACCCGAGGTCCGGGAGGTGGGTACTGCCTGGCCATGGCGTCAGAGAAAATCAGCTTGGCAGACATTTTTGCAGCCATTGAGCCGGTAGATCCCCATTCGGGAAAAATGCACATTGACTCGGTGAGCAATCGTATTTGCCAGCAGTTGAATCAAAAAATCCAACAAGAACTACAAGACATCAATCTGCGTCAATTGCTGGGTGAACATCGCCTGGAAGATGCCCGACGCAGCAGGCTTGCAGATCAAGCGATGGGCTTGCGTGCCGTCAGACCCAGCAGGCCTGACATGCCCTGGTGGCCCGTACCCTCGGTGATGTCGGCCTCGTAGGTGCGCAGGTCCAGGATGTCCAGTTCGCCAAAGGCGTCCAGCATCAGGGCTTCGTCGTACATGTGCGCCAGTTTGCCGGGCCCGCCGGTGTTGAAGTCCAGTTGGCGCGGTGTGTAGCCCTGGATGATCAGGGTGCCGCCGGGTTTGAGGCTGTTGACCATGCGGGCAAAAAGCTGAGTGCGTTCTTCGGGCGTGGCGAACTGGAAAAAGATGCCCACCACGTTGTCGTGATGCGCAGGCTGCCAGTCAAACGACTGCCAATCGATGCACACCCAATTCACCTTCACTTGTCGGCTTTGCGCCAAGGCGTGGGCTTTGCGCAGGGCGATGTCCGAAAAATCAAAGGCATCGACCTGCAAGCCTTGCTCTGCCAGCCACACGCCGTTGCGGCCTTCGCCATCGGCCACGGCCAGCGCGTTGCCAGGTGTCAGATGCGCCGCCTGGGATTGCAGATACGCGTTGGGTGCTTGGCCGAACACATAGTGTTCGGCAGCAAAGCGTTGGTTCCAGGTTTGTTGGGGGTTGTTGAATGTGCTCATCGGGTGACTCCTTCAAACCCGAGAGGCTAGCAGAGCCTACACCGCCATGTGCAGCTGAAACACCGAGTTCGGGGCCTTGGGCACCAGAGGCGTGGCCAGAGGTTTGAACTTGAAGCGGTTGACTACAGGCGCTTCAATCGGCGCTAGCAGCGCGTGCGGCGTCACGAAATCGGACAAGGCCAACTGGCTCAGTGTGTCGATGATCACCTGCTCCAGGCCCCATTCGTAGTCCGCTGCGTCGATCGGCTGCGCTTCGCTGCCTTGCTCAGCCAAGGTGGGCTCGAACACGGCCGCGATGTCCCACATCGAGATCAGCGCCAGGTCACCCCGAATTTCGTAGCCGCCGCCCGGGCCTTTGCGGGACGACACGATCTGCTGGTCTTTGAGGGGCTTGAGGATGCTTTCCAAATTGGAGACCGACAGTTGCAAGCGCTGGGATAGCTCGGTGGTGGAGACGCGGCCCAGGTTTTGCTGCGCGGCAATGATCACGCAGACATCCATGGCGTTGATGGTTTTGTTAGAAATCATGTGATGAACCCCCAGTGAGGAGAATTTTGCGGCCAATAACTCCTCAAATCCAAGATTTTTTGATTTTTAAGGGTATTTCGACATAAGATCTACGCAATACCTGAACAAAGAAAGACCTGTGTGCCCAACATCCCCAGCGCTCAGTCACCGCTTTACCGCATTGGTGCCGTCTCCAAAGCCACCGAGATTCCGGTCTCCACTTTGCGCATCTGGCAAACGCGTTATGGGGCGTTCACCCCGGTCAAGACCGAGGGCAACCAACGCTTGTTTGCCGAACACGATGTGTCCAAGGCGCTCTTGCTCAAACAGCTGTCGGGGGCCGGACATGGCATTGGCAGCATCGCCCGTCTGGATCTGGCCCAGCTGCGCCAGTTGTGCCACCCCGACCATCAGGCGCAGACGCCGCAGGCCATGGCCCAGCCGGTGTCATTGGCAGTGGTCGGCTTGGGCTTGGCCAACCGCATCGAGTCGCGTCAATTCGCGGGTGTGTTGAGCCAGCACCGCATTCAGGTCACCGACGTGATGGACGATCTGGCCGCTGCGCCTCATGCGCCTTTGTCAGACAAGCCGCAAGTGCTGCTCGTGCAGGTCAACTCGCTGCAGGACACGGTGTTCGAGTCGATCCAGGCGCTGATGCAACGCCAGCCGTTTGCGCAGACCATCGTGCTGTACCACTTTGCGCCCGACAGGGTGGTGCAAACCATGAAGCTGGCCGGTTTGACGGTCCGGCGCAACCCGATCTCGGACAGCGAGTTGGCCGAGTTGTTGCAGTCGATTTTGTTCGTCGACCGCGACAGGGCTCAAGCGTTTGGCCACCAGGGCTCGGTGATCGCTGGCCGCAAATACTCGGACGACACTTTGCGGCGTGTGGCAGGTATCTCGACCAATGTCTTGTGCGAGTGCCCCAAGCATGTGGCCGAGCTGATC
>JBIKQY010000319.1:0-3575 GCA_044349465.1 Limnohabitans sp.
GCGGGAAGGCCACGATCACCACCCCCAGGATCAGCACCAGGTGGGACAGGACCGTGAGGCCGGGGCGTTTTTCAATCATGGGGCGGGCTCAGTACTGGACTTTTTTCTCGACAAACCGGAACTGCACCACCGTCAGCGCCACCACGATCAGCATCAGGATCACCGACTGTGCGGCCGAGCCGCCCATGTCCAGTGCCTTGAAGCCGTCGTAATAAACCTTGTAGACCAAAATGGCCGTATCTTTGCCAGGGCCGCCCTGGGTGGTGGCGTCGATGATGCCGAAGGTGTCAAAAAAGGCGTAGACCACGTTGATGACCAAGAGGAAAAACGTGGTGGGCGACAAGAGCGGGAACACGATGGTCCAAAAGCGGTGCCAAGGGCTGGCCCCGTCGATGGCCGCTGCCTCCAGCAGGGATTTGGGGATGGACTGAAGCCCAGCCAAAAAGAACAGGAAGTTGTAGGAAATCTGCTTCCAGACCGCAGCCACCACGATCAAGGTCATGGCATGGCCCGAATCGAGCAGGTGGTTCCACTCGATGCCCACCGAGCGCAGGTAAAAAGCGATCACACCCATGGGTGAGGCGAACATGAACAGCCACAACACGCCTGCCACCACCGGGGCCACGGCGTAAGGCCAGATCAGCAGGGTTTTGTAGATGGCAGCGCCCTTGAGCACCCGATCGGCCATCACGGCCAGCAGCAGCGAAATGCTTAAACCGAAAAAAGCCACCAGCAAGGAAAAAACCGCCGTGGTCTTGAAGGATTCGAGGTAAGTGCTGTCGGCAAACAGGCGCTCAAAATTTTCCAGCCCGACAAATTCGGTGCTGGTGCCAAAAGCATCTTGCGACAGCACGCTTTGGTAAAGCGCCTGTCCGGCGGGCCAAAAAAAGAACACCAGCACGATGGCCATTTGGGGGGCCACCAAAAACCAAGGCAACCAGCGGGACTGAAAGCGAACGCGTTTTTCCATAGGGGCAGAGTTTAGGCGAGCCACAAAAGCTCAAAAAGCAGGGGCGCGTGGCCCCTGCTTTCAAGACAAGACCCGGGCAGGCAGCCCGGGTTCAACACTCACTTGTTGGCTTTTTGGAAGCGCTCGAGTTGCTCGTTGCCACGTTTGACAGCGGCATCCAGTGCTTCTTTGGGGCCTTTTTTACCGGCCCACACCTGCTCGAGCTCTTCGTCGTTGATGGTGCGGATCTGCACAAAGTTGCCCAAACGGATGCCGCGTGACTTTTCAGTGGTCTTGCGGATCATCTGCTCCACCGACACGTCGGTGCCAGGATTTTGCTTGTAAAAGCCCGATTTCTCGGTCATCTCATACGAAGCCTTGGTCAGCGGCAGGTAGCCGGTGCGCTGGTGGCTCTTGGCCGCTTCTTCTGCTTTGGACAGGTGAGCAAAGAATTGGGCCACCCCCTTGTATTCGTTGTCCTTCTTGCCCGACATGACCCACAGACTGGCACCGCCAATGACGGTGTTCTGGGGCGCACCCGTCACATCAGGGTAATAAGGCAGGGTGGAGATGCCCGAAGCAAATTTGGCGTTGCGCTTGATGTTGCCGTAAAGCGCAGACGAGCCGGTGGTCATGGCGCACTCGCCCGACACAAACACCGCATCGGCCGCGTTGCCCCGGCCTTTGTAGACGAACAAGCCGGTTTTGGACATGTTGGCCAGGTTCTCGATGTGGCGCACATGCAAGGGGCTGTTGAAGTTCAGGCGGGCGTCGATGCCGCGCATGCCGTTGCCCTTGGTGGCGAATTCGGTGTTGTGCCAGGCCGAGAAGCTTTCGAGCTGCGTCCAGCTCACCCAGCTGGTGGTGAAGGGGCATTTGTGGCCCGAGGCCTTGAGCTTGCCAGCCGCCAGCGCCACTTCGGGCCATGTTTTTGGTGGCTTTTCAGGATCCAGGCCGGCGGCCTTGAAGGCGTCCTTGTTGTAATGGAACACGGTGGTCGAGCTGTTGAACGGGAAGCTCAGCATTTGGCCATTGGGGGCGGTGTAATAGCCAGCCACCGCAGGCACGTAGGCATTGGCGTCAAAGGTGACCCCGGCTTTTTTCATGACCTCGCCCACGGGCACGATGGCGCCCTTGCTGGCCATCATGGTGGCGGTGCCCACTTCGAACACTTGCAGGATGTGCGGGGCATTGCCTGCTCTGAAGGCGGCGATGGCTGCGGTCATGGACTCGTCGTAGCTGCCCTTGAAGGTGGGCACGATTTTGTAATCTTTTTGACTGTTGTTGAAGTCTTTGGCCAAGTCGTTGACCCACTCGCCGAGGGCACCGCCCATGGAGTGCCACCACTGGACTTCGGTTTGGGCTTGGGCAGAAAGACTGGCCAGGCCCAAGGCCAGGGCGGTGATCGAGAGTTTGAGTTTCATGCGGGCTCCTGATAGGGGTAAAACAAGAATGAATCGACCGCTTGGGGTGTCCAAGCTTGAAGGCCATCGCCTTGTATTGGGTCTGATTCAAATGTCTTGCTGATTAAAACCCCGTGAAAGATCCGTGACAACCCGGACTTTCCATGAGTCCAGACCCCTGCGTGACAGGTGCCCCCACCCCCGGCGCGTGTTTGCTGCACTGCGGTAACATCTGTTCTCAGCCGGTTTGACGCCTCCGTCCAGGTCTGGCTGAACGCGTTTTCACCCACGCCTTTGACCGTGCACCCCCCATGAATGCTCCCACCACGCTCCAACTTTTGATGCAAGCCGACGCCGATGCGCCGCGCTTGCGCGAGATTCCTTACAACTACACCAGCTTTTCAGACCGCGAAATTGTGCTGCGCTTGCTGGGCGATTCCGCTTGGGACCTGTTGAACCAGTTGCGCCAGGAGCGCGGCACAGGCCGCTCTGCCCGCATGCTGTATGAAGTGCTGGGCGACATCTGGGTGGTGGAGCGCAACCCTTATTTGCAGGACGACCTGCTGGACAACCCGGCCCGCCGCAAACTGCTGGTGGAAGCTTTGCAGCACCGCTTGGGCGAGGTGCAAAAGCGCCGCACCCCGGGTGTGGACGCCGCCCGTGACGCCTTGGTCGGCCAATTGCTGGCCATGGCCACCCAAGCCGTGACCCAGTTCAGCGAGCGCTTCACCCGCATGGCCAAGTTGCGCAGCCAGGTGCAAAAGACGCTCGGCCGCCTGACGGCCAAAGACAACATCAAGTTCGACGGCCTCTCGCGTGTGAGCCATGTGACCGACGCCACCGACTGGCGCGTGGAATACCCCTTTGTGGTGCTGACGCCTGACTCTGAAGTCGAGATGGCCGGTTTGGTGAAGGGCTGTATCGACCTTGGCCTGACCATCGTCCCACGCGGCGGCGGCACGGGTTACACCGGAGGCGCTATTCCCTTGACTTGGAAGAGTGCGGTCATCAACACCGAAAAGCTCGAAGCCATGACCGAGGTCGAGATGGTCGACTTGCCGGGCATTGCCCACAAGATCCCCACCATCTACACCGAAGCCGGTGTGGTGACCCAGCGCGTGGCCGATGCGGCCGAGCGCGGTGGTTTTGTCTTTGCGGTGGACCCGACTTCTGCCGAAGCTTCTTGCATTGGCGGCAACATCGCCATGAACGCGGGCGGCAAA
>JBIKQY010000321.1:0-3564 GCA_044349465.1 Limnohabitans sp.
ACCGCCCATGTGATTTCTGAAATGATCCGCCAGCAAGGCCTGCGCGTGACGCGCCTGGCCCGTGGCGTGCCTGCGGGCAGCGAGCTGGAATACGTGGACTTGGGCACCATCGCCCACGCCTTGGTCGATCGCCGCTGAGCTTCTGAATCGCCGCCGTCAGCTGAGCGCTCAACGACTTTGTGGCTGCAAGTCCGTGTTTGGGGGACTTGTCAATTACCTGCAATCCATTACGTGAAAACCCGATCGGGATCAATCCCGATGCGCGATGGGCTGCGCCTGATTAAGCTGCAAGTCTGATCTTTTTTCCCAGGAGTGATGCGGGTGAATTCAGCCCATGCCTCTCGCCGATCGCTGTTGCTGGCCGCTGTAGGATCCTTGGCCGCTGCGCAAGCGCCCACCGTCCGTGCCTCAGAAGCGGGACGCGCCTTGCCGCGTGTGCGCCTGGCCCTGGCTGCCAGCCAAAGCTTGTACCACCTGCCTCTGAACTTGGCCGATCGGCTGGGGTTTTTCCGGCAGTTGGGCGTACAGCTGGAGTGGTTGCCCCAAGAGTCGGGTGCCAAAGCGTTGAGCATGGCCCTGTCTGGCCAGGCCGATGTGGTTGCCGGGGCTTACGAACACCTGTTTGGGCTGCATCTGAAGGGTCTCAATTACCAAAGTTTTGTACAAATGAGCCGCACACCCCAGGTCAGTCTGGGCGGCAGCACGCGTGGCGGTATGGCCTGGCACTCAGGGGCTGACATCCGGGGTGCGCGTCTGGGCATTTCGGCTTTGGATTCAACCACCCACTGGACGGCATGCCAATGGTTGATGCGCCAAGGCTTGACGGGGGATGATGTGGTGTTTGTCCCCGTGGGCTCGTCGCTGGGCGTGATGGAGGCGCTGCGCAGCGGGAGCATCGATGCCTTGTGCAATCCGGACCCGGTCATGCATTGGCTGGAGCAAAAAAACGACATCCGACTGTTGGGCGATGCCCGAACCCTGCAAGGTACGCGCCAGTTGATGGGCGGCTCGGTGCCGGGGGCGAGCCTTTTTGCGCATGCTGACTTCTTGCAGCAGCACCCCGATCGTGTGCAGGCCCTGAGCGACGGTGTGGTTCATGCCCTCAAGTGGCTGCAGACGGCGGGCTTGACCGATATTTTGCGTACAGTGCCCGCCAGCCATTGGATGGGCGACCGGGCGATGTACCTGGGCGCTTTTGAGAAGCTGCGCGAGTCTTATGCGGTCGATGGCTTGGTGCGCCTGCAAGACGTGACCCACGCTTGGCGTGTCAATGCCAAGCTGATTGGTGCGGTCGGGCCCCGGCAGGTTTGGCCTGAGCGAACATTCACCAATGCTTTCGCGCAGAAGTCCAAAACGCGATGGCTTTCCTGAAGGGCATGGTGTAGGCAGCTGGGTTTCACACCTGCTGCCGTGACCCGGCGCTCAGCGTTTGGGTGCTGCTTTGGATCCGCGGGCCGAGGCTTTGTTGCGCTGTGGCTCTGATCGGCGCGGCGACGCTTTGCTGGCCTTTCGTGACGCCTTGGCGGGCACGTAAATGGCCAGCGTTTGTCCGTTGGACAACGCAGCATTGGGTCTGAGGCGGTTCCAGTCCGCCACGTTGGCAGCGCTCACGCCGTGACGCGATGCCAAGCGCGCGAGGGTGTCGCCCGAGCGGGCTTTGACCATGATCTTGCGCAGCACCACCTCGGGTGCCAGCAGCAGGTGGCCGTTGTCGGCCAGGTGCTCCGTCACATCGTTGTCCATCTTGCCTTGACGTGGCACGAGCAGAGTGGAGCCGGCCTTGACCAGCATGCGCGCTGGAATGCCGTTGACGCTGCGCAGCTGCTCTGCCGACATGCCCACTTGCTTGGCCACTTCTTCAGCCCCCATGGTGCGTGGCGCTTGCCAGGCTGTCCAGCTGGACAGTCGGCGCTCAGGGCGCGCTTGCAGGTTGGTTTCAAACACCGTGGCGTTGTCCCAAGGCAGCAGGATCTTCGGTGTGCCCGCCGCCAAAATCACGGGGCGGTTCATGGCCGGATTGAGGGCTTTGAAATCTTCCAGGCTCACATTGGCCAGTTTGGCGGCCATGGCTACATCGATGTCGCGTTCAATGGCCACGCTCTTGAAGAAGGGGTGGTTTTGGATCAGGGGCAGCTCGGTTTTGAAGGCCTCGGGTTGGGCCACAATGTTTTTGACCGCCTGCAGCTTGGGCACGTAAAAGCGCGTCTCGTTGGGCATGCGCAGGTCGCTGTAGGTCAGGGGCAAGCCTTGCGCCTTGTTGCGCGCCAGCGCCCGGCCCACACTGCCTTCCCCCCAGTTGTAGGCGGCCAGGGCCAGATGCCAGTCGCCAAACATGGTGTAGAGCTTTTGCAGGTAATCGAGTGCCGCGCGGGTCGACTCCAGCACATCGCGGCGCTCGTCCCTGAACAGGTTTTGTTTCAGGTCGAAATACTTGCCTGTGGCTGGCATGAATTGCCACATGCCCGCGGCCTTGGCGCTGGACACAGCTTGAGGGTTAAAGGCCGACTCGATGAAGGGCAGCAAGGCCAGCTCCATGGGCATTTTCCTGCGCTCGAGTTCTTCAACGATGTGAAACAAGTAGGGGCGTGAGCGCTCGGTCATTCGCAACATGTAATCGGGCCTGCTGGCATACCACTGCTCACGGTTGCGCACCAGATCGTTGTCCAGGTCGGGCATGGCAAAGCCGCGGCGGATGCGCTCCCAAATGTCGGTTTGTTCTTGAAGTCCGATGAGGGCATGGGGCTTGAGGTCCACCGGGCGCTCCGCGTTCATTTCGGTCACTGCAGGTGCCGAAGCTGCCACAGGTGCGGTGACGGGCTCAGGCGCTGTCAAGGTGGTGGTAGGTGCTGGTGCTGGTACGGGTGCGGGTAATGGCGAGGCATCAGGCAGCCGCTGCATGGGAGGTTGCGGTGCTGTCTCAGGGGCGGGCACTGATGTGGCGCAGCCAGTGACCACGGCGGCCAGCAGCAAGACCCAGATGGGTCGAAAGAGGCGGGCTGGTGCAGGAAAGATCAGGTTCATCGGAAGTCGTTTTTCCATTGACGTAGGGCTGCAAAGGTGGTCGCATCGTCCACGGCCAAGCGGTCTCGCTGGCGCACGGGGGTGGCAACTGAGGCCAGGCGGCTTCGCAAAAAGGGGTTGATGGCGCGCTCTGTGAGCAGCGCCACGGGCAAGGTGGGCAGCAATTGGCGGCGCAGCTCGGTGCACTGGGCCCAGTACGCTTGCAGTGCCAAATTGTCCGGCTCGACGGCCAGCGCAAATTTCAGGTTGGACAATGTGTACTCGTGGGCGCAGCACACCCGCGTGGCAACTGGCAAGGCGGCCAGGCGGTCCAGCGAGTCCAGCATTTGGGCGGGTGTGCCTTCGAATAAACGCCCACAGCCGCCCGAAAACAGCGTGTCGCCACAAAAAAGCAGCGGGTCTTGTCCCGCAGGTTGTGCCCAAAATGCGATGTGGCCCAAGGTGTGGCCTGGCACCTCATGAACCTGGAAAGCCAGCCCGTGCCAGTCAAAGAAATCACCTTGTTGAAGGCCTTGCGTGGGTACGGGCATTTGTTCGAGGACG
>JBIKQY010000324.1:0-3543 GCA_044349465.1 Limnohabitans sp.
ACAGGGCAGCGGCCCTGCCAGCATCTCCCCCGGTCAGCACCTGAAGCACGGACTGGGGTGCGGCCATGGGGTTGACGCGTCCGCTGCCGTCTTTGAGGTCGGCGGTGACAAGGTCGCGCATCTTAGCATAGAGGTCATAGGTGAAACCCGGCACCTGGAGCAGGTCTTCCGGGGCATCAAATTTGGCCTGAAAGCCTTTGACGCTGGGGGTTTCGCGGGTTTGCACAGTGGCTTGCGCCAGGGCTTGCGCAGCGTCGTTGGGCAGGCCACCCGCCACGGCATAAAGCTGGGCCAGCAGGGGGCTTGGCGCATTGTTGATGTCGATCAGGCCATTCAGGGCGTTGACCTCGACCTGGGTGGCTTGCCCCGCAAACACAAAACTGGCACTTTGTGTGGCTTGGCGCAGGGGGTTGTCCTGAAAGAACAGGTTTTGCAGGGCCAGCAAGAGCACGGCGTCGGCCTGGGCTTGGGCCTGCAGGTTTTGGCGTTGTTGGCCGCTGCTGCGGGTTTCGGTTTTCACCGACTTGACCACGCCGGTGATGATGAGGCCCATGGCGGCCACCAGCCAGAGCACGGCGATGAGGGCCAGGCCTTGGGATGCGGCGCGGGGGGGACAAGCTGGCGGTCGAGCCAGAGGCCGCTTGTGGGTGTGGGTTGGGGTGCGAGGTCGGCTCATCGTCTGCCTCCGCCCACGGTCACCAAACTCAGGCTGCCATCGCTTTGGGCCGAGGGCTGCAAGGTCAGCACCCATTCGGGCCAGGCACCTTGGGCGTCGCTGACAATCAGGCGCAGACGTTCGGGCAGGGCATCGGTGACGGGCCAGCCGTCTTGCCAGCCTTGGGGCCAGGGTTTGGTCGTGTCGTTCAGGTCAGGCGGCAGGCCTTGGGCCTGAACGGAGAAGGTTTGCAGTTGTTTGACCAACACGCGAGATTCGGCGCTGGACCAATCGGGCAGCACGAAGTTGGGGTTCCAGGGGGCGTAACGCAAGGTCAGTTGCGCGCCTTGGGGGCCGTCTTCCATGCTGAGCCTAAAGAAGTGCTTGCCGCCCACATCGGGACGGGCGGGCAAGATGCCCACCCAGGTCAGGCTGTCGGGGGTGGCCTGAAAGGGCACGGTTTGTTGGCCCGGGGCGTTGGGCAGGTCGATGGTTTGCCCCGAGACGCGTTGGAGGGTGGCTTGCACAAATTGGCGCACCACACGGACTTCGCCCGTGCGCTCGATTTTTTTGTCCACGCGGTCTTCGGTTTGCGCCATGCCGCGCAGAGCCACACCCAGGCCGACCATGATGATGGACAGCAAGCTCATGACGACCAGCAGCTCTAACAAGGTAAAGCCGTGAGAGCGGGCTGGGCGAACCAAACGCTTGGGGCGTTGGTCTGCCTTTGTGCGCAGCGCGTTCATCGGACGGCTCCTGGGGGCGCTTTTTGCTCGGGCAACAGCGTGACAGCTTCGAGGCGGCCGGTGCGCCCGACCAGTGGCCAGGTGATTTCGATTTGAATTTCGTGCAAAGGAATGGCTTTGGGGCCGTTGAGTTCGGTGGCGTAGGGGGTGCTGCGCACTTGCCAGCGGAACCCGTTGCTTTCGCCGCTTTCGTTCCAGCCGTCGGCGCGCACGACTTGGCGGCTGGCCAGCAGGGATTCGGCCAGCCAAGTGGCTTGCTGGTGTTGGTGGATGTCGGACACTTGGCGCACGCTGCCCCCGGCCACGCGGTACAGCAGGCCCAGCGACATGGCCATGATGCTGAAGGCGACCAGCAACTCCAACAAAGAAAAGCCGGCCTGTCGGGGGGCTAGGCGGGTCAGGCGGCGCGGCTGGTGGGTCATGGCGTGCGCGGCTCTTGACTAATTTGGCCCATCAGCCAGTCCACCCGAATGCGGGTGCCCTGCCCTGTGGGCCTTTGCACGTCGACCACACCGCCACTGGAGCCGCCGTCGGGCAAAAACACGATGCGTGCCTGGGTATCTGCGCCCTGCCCTTCGCGGGTTCCGACGGTGGTCTGGACGGCCACTGCGCTGGGGATTTTTTGGAATGTGCCCCCTTCAGTGCCATATTGGCGGGCCGCCAGGTCGATGGTGAAGGCGACGGCCTGGCCTTGCTGCATGGCCTGAAGCCGGGTTTGGCGCAGACCGGTGACCAGGCCCCGCACGGTGTCACGGTATTGGCTGGCGGCTTGCAGTCGGTCAAAGGCGGGCGGGGCCACCCCCACCAACAGGGCGGCGATGGCCATGACCACCAGCAGCTCGATCAGCGTGAAGCCACGACTGCGAGCGGCTGCGGGGTGCATGGTCAATGGGATGCGGCTATCAGGGTTGGTTGCGGATGTCGGCGTTTTCGCCCTCGCCGCCCGGCGCTCCGTCAGCGCCCAGAGAGATGATTTCCGCGCCACCATTGGCGGCTGGACTGGCGTATTTGTAGGGCTTGCCCCAGGGGTCGTTGGGCACATTGCCTTTGATGTACGGGCCGTTCCAGCCGGTGGCGTTGGCAGGCTTGGCTGACAGGCCTGCCAGGCCTTCTTCGCTGGTGGGGAAGCGGCCGACATCGAGCTTGAAGAGTTCGAGGGATTTTTCGAGGTCGGCGATTTGCACACCAGCGGTTTTGGATTTGGCACCACCCAGCTGCCCCAGCACGCGGGGACCGACCAAGCCGGCCAGCAAGGTCAAGATGGCCAATACCACCAAGAGTTCGATCAGGGTGAAGCCTTTTTGGCGCTGGCGCATGGGGCGGGAAGCTGTGGTGTTGTGCATGGCAATCTGCTCTTGAAGAGGCGAAAAAATTATACGGCCAGGTCATTCACCGAAAGAATGCCCAGCAAGATGGAGACAATGATGGCGGCGATGATGAGCCCCAAGACCAGGATCAACAGGGGCTCCAGCATGGTCAGCCCGCGTTTGATGCCGTTTTCAACATCGCTGTTGAAGATGCGTGCGATCTCCAGCAACATGGGGCCGGTGCGGCCGGTTTCTTCTCCCACTCGCACAAGGTTGATGGCCAGTGGCTCAAAAATACCACTGCCTTGCAACGCGTCCACCATTTTGCCACCAGCTTTGACCTTGCCGGGCACGGGCTCCAGAGCTTTACGTAAATTGACATTGCCCACGGTTTGGGTGGCGATGTGCAAGGCGGTCAGCAAAGGAACGCCGTTGCCCAGCAAGGTGCCAAAGGAGCGGGTGAACAAGGTCAGGTTGTATTTGAGGACGAGTTTGCCCAGCAAGGGGGTTTGCAGGGCTTTGGTCTGCGTCCACTGCTGACCGCCGGGCGATTGCATCCAGCGGCGCACCAGCCAAAACAGCACCAACAACACCAAAGCCATCACAGGCGCGTAATCGGTAAAAGCTTTGCCCACGACCATGACAAAGCGGGTGGGCGCTGGCAGCGCGTCGCCCATGTCGTTGAACAGGGTCTCAAATTGCGGCACCACAAAGCCGAGCATGGCGATCAATGAAATGATGGCCACGCCTAACAGGATGCAGGGGTAGATGATGGCGGAGATGACGCTTTCGCGCAGGGCTTTGAGGCGTTCGAGGTGTTCGACCAGGCGTTCGA
>JBIKQY010000325.1:0-3540 GCA_044349465.1 Limnohabitans sp.
TTGGTGCAAGGGCGCATGGGCAATATGCCGCCCATGGCTGCTGCAGTGGGCACACCCGATGACGTGCGCAACGTGGCGCACTATGTGCTGAGCCTGTCGGCCAGCCCCCACGATTCATTGCGCGCACAGTTGGGCAAGTCCAAGTTTGGTGCTTGTGCAGCCTGCCACGGCATGGACGGCAAGGGCAACCATGCCATGGGCGCGCCCAACCTGACGGATGACATCTGGTTGCACGGCTGGGGTGAGAACGCCATCGTGAACATCATCACCAACGGCAAGGTCAACCAGATGCCCGCACAGGCCGCCAAGTTGACCGAAGGCCAGATCCACGTGCTCGCTTCGTATGTCTGGGGCTTGTCCAACAACGCTGTGGCCAGCGCTGCAGTCGGTCCTGCCAAGTGATGTCACCCTCTGCAGCGGGCTGGACCTGGTGCAGCATTTGAACCAAGGTCTGTATTTTGTCTGCCCCTGAAGATCGCCCCTCTCGCAGCGTGATTCCGATCACCCCCGTGCCCGCCGAGGGCGATGTGGAGATGGTGTCGCTGTACCAAGCGCACCAAAAAATCTACCCCCGCAGTGTTCAGGGCGTGTTCGCCAAATGGCGTTGGCTGATGGTCGTGATCACACAGCTGGTTTTTTACGGTTTGCCCTGGCTGGAGTGGGGGCAGCGCCAAGCGGTGCTGTTTGACCTGGGTGCTCGCCGTTTCTACATCTTCGGCCTGGTGTTGTACCCGCAGGACTTCATTTACCTGACGGCTTTGCTGGTCATCTCGGCGCTGTCGCTGTTTTTGTTCACGGCAGTCGCCGGGCGTTTGTGGTGTGGTTTTGCTTGCCCGCAAACGGTTTACACCGAAATTTTCTTGTGGATCGAGCGCCAGTTTGAAGGCGACCGTTCCGCGCGCATGCGACTCGATGCCGCGCCTTTGAGCTTCAACAAGGCCTGGCGCAAAACCGGCAAGCAACTGGCCTGGATCGTGTTGTCGCTCTGGACAGGCTTGAGCTTTGTCGGCTACTTCACGCCGATTCGCGAGTTGACGGCATCCATCTTGTCGCTGGGTTTTGGCCCCTGGGAAATTTTCTGGATTCTGTTTTACAGCTTGGCCACCTACGGCAATGCGGGCTTCATGCGCGAGCAGGTGTGCAAATACATGTGCCCCTATGCGCGTTTTCAGAGCGCCATGTTCGACAAGGACACCCTGATCGTGACTTACGACGAAGCGCGGGGTGAGCCGCGCGGTGCCCGCTCCAAGAAGGCGGACACCAAAGCCCTGGGGCTGGGCGCTTGTGTCGACTGCACCTTGTGTGTGCAGGTCTGCCCCACGGGCATCGACATCCGCAAAGGTTTGCAGTACGAATGCATTGGCTGTGGGGCCTGTGTGGACGTGTGCGACACCGTCATGGACAAGGTGGGCTATGAGCGTGGCCTGATCAAGTTCTCCACGCAAAACGCCATGGACAAGGGATGGAGCTGGGCTCAAACCCTGCGGCGCATTTTCCGCCCTCGCGTGTTGGTTTACACCGCTGTGCTGTGGGCCATCATCATTGGCGTTGGCGTGTCCTTGTGGAACCGAGAACCGTTCAAGGTGGACATCGTGCGCGACCGCGCCACCATGGCCCGCATCGTGGCGGGCGGCAAGATTGAAAACGTTTATCGCCTGCAGATCATGAACGCGGCTGAACAAAACCTGACGTTCCACCTGCAGGTCAATGGCTTGCCGGGCTTGAATCTGGCGAGCGAAACGGAGGTGCAAGTGGCCGCCACAGAGTCGCGCTGGGTGTCTGTTCGTTTGCAGTTGCCCTATGATGCGGCCCCAGCCGGTTCGCACCCGATCCATTTCCGAATCGAATCACGTTCGCCCAACGGCCAATCGGTCGGACAGCTGAGCGAAAAAACAGTCTTCCTGGTCCCTCGCTGAGTGACCTCCATTTTTGAAAGACAAGCATGAACAAGGTTCTCAATGCGCGCAAAGAGGGGCAACCCTGGTGGCGTTTTGGCTTGGTGTGGATGGTTTTTGGCGGCCCTGCCGTGGTGGTGGTGGCTGGTTTCATCACGCTCTACATTGCTGTGACCAACCCCGATCCAGTGCTCGAAGTCACGCCGCGCACAGCCTCGCAAGAGCGCCAGGGCATCACCCACGTTCCGGCCATGCAGGGGCGCAACCATGCTGCCACGGGCGAGTTGCCTGCTGCGCTGCAAGCGCCTGCTGCCGAACCCACCAAACCGTGATTCCGAAGGGAGACACCATGCTCGCTCAACGTTGGATGTGGATCACCTGGCCTGCTTTTTTGGTGGCGGGACTGCTGGAAGTTTTGGTCTTCGCGTTTGTGGATCCGCATGACCTGCATTGGTTCGGGCAAGACCTGGACCTGTCCAGACAAGCGATTTACACACTGGCCTTTTTTGCGTTCTGGGTCTTGGCCATGGTGTCCAGTGCCCTGACCCTTTTGTTGGACATGTCCTCTGCAGATGTGAACCGCTGAAAGCACCGAACAGCGCTGTTCAGGGCTGATCCACCAACTTCAGTGGCAATGTGAGGTGTTGTTGACCAGCCGCTGGAGTCCCTCGGTGTCCAGAATGCGCACGTGGCGCTGCTTGACTTCCACGGTGCCGTCTTCCACAAACTTCGAAAACGTACGGCTCACGGTTTCGAGCTTCAGGCCCAGGTAGCTGCCAATTTCTTCGCGCGTCATGCGCAGCACCAGCTCGGACTGTGAGAAACCTCGGGCGTGCAAACGTTGCACCAGATTCAGCAAAAAAGCGGCCAATCGTTCTTCGGCCCGCATGCTGCCCAAAAGCAACATCACGCCATGCTCGCGCACGATCTCTCGGCTCATGATCTTGTGCACATGGTGTTGCAAAGCGGTGACTTCGCGCGAAATTTCCTCAATGCGGTCAAAGGGCATGACACAGACCTCGGCGTCTTCCAGGGCGATCGCGTCGCAGCTGTGCTGGTCGTTCACGATGCCGTCCAGCCCAATGATCTCGCCCGCCATCTGAAAGCCCGTGACCTGGTCGCGCCCATCTTCGGTGGCCAGGCAAGTCTTGAAGAAGCCGGTGCGGATGGCGTACAGCGAAGTGAATTTTTCGCCGTTGGTGAACAAGGTGTCGCCACGCTTGACCTTGCGGCGCACGGCCACCAGATCGTCGAGCCGATTCATGTCCAGGTCGCTCAGGCCCATGGGCATGCACAACTCGCGCAGGTTGCAGTTGGAACAGGCGACTTTGATGGCTTGGGGATTCATGGTTTATCTCTTGGTTGTGCAATGGATTTGCCTTGGATCAAGACTTGAGCTTATAGCGAAAATTGCGCCAAATTTGAGGGTATACCCTGTCTTTGCAGGAAATCCCCGAAAACCAGTAAAGGGTTTGACCTGAGTCAAAAAACCGGCAGATGCGAACGGGCAAAGTGTAATCTTGTTTTGACCACATTTGAATTAAGGGGCAGACACATGTCCGTCATCACGCCTGAGTTGCTCGCACGCTTTGATGTGCCCGGCCCGCGCTACACCTCCTACCCCACAGCCGACCGTTTTGTTGAA
>JBIKQY010000326.1:0-3534 GCA_044349465.1 Limnohabitans sp.
TCGACCAGCTTTGCGCTGCCCACCACCACCGACCCGACTCAAGCCCTGCTCAACCGCACCTGGACACCCACATTGAGCGTGACCGGGGCCGAAGGTTTTCCGGCGATCAAAGACGCCGGTAATGTGCTCAGGCCCTATACCGCCTTCAAGCTCAGCCTGCGCCTGCCGCCGCTGGTGGACGCCGCGCAAGCCGTGGCCGAGATGAAAGCCCTGCTCGAAGACAACGCGCCTTACCAAGCCAAAGTCACATTTGAAAGCGGCGGCGGCGCGACAGGCTGGAACGCGCCTGACACCTCGCCTTGGTTCGAGCAAGCCCTCAACGCCTCCAGCCAGGCGCACTTTGGCGCAGGCGTGGGTTACATCGGGCAAGGCGGCACCATCCCGCTCATGAGCATGCTCAGCGCCGGTTTCCCCAAAGCGCAAATGATGGTCTGCGGCGTGCTCGGCCCCAAGAGCAACGCGCACGGACCGAACGAGTTTTTGCATGTGCCTTATGCCAAAAAGCTCACGGCGGCCGTGGCCGAAGTCATGGCGCGGATGCCTTGATGAATGTCACCATTCGCCCCTCCTTGCCCCGACCCCAAGTGTCGGGCTTGCATGGCGAGGCGGGCCCGCTGGCCTTGTACGACTGGGCGCTGCCTGCCAGAAAACCGTTGGGTACCGTGATCTTGGTGCATGGCTTGGGCGAACACGCCGGGCGCTACGGCGAGGTGGCGGCGCACTTGCACCAATGGGGGTTTGCGGTGCGCGCCTACGACCAGCAAGGCCACGGCCAATCGGAAGGTGCACGCGGTGACATGCTGCGCCCGGGCAGCCTGCAAGCCGATTTGTGCCGGGTGATCGACGACACCCGTCAACACCCGTCTTTGCAGGGCACGCCGCTCATTTTGTTGGGCCACAGCATGGGCGGCTTGGTGGTGGCGCGCACGCTGGCCGAGGGTTTGCGCCCGGTCGATGCGGCGATTTTGTCGTCTCCAGCCTTGGGCGGGTTCCCCACCTTTTTTCAAAAAATACTGCTCGCCAGTCTGCCCCGCGTGCTGCCGCACTTGCGGGTGGACAACGGCCTGAAATCCGAATTCGTGTCACGCGACCCCGATGTGGTGAAGGCCTACCAAAGTGATCCGCTGGTGCACCGCCGGATTTCTGCGGGCCTTGCCGGCTGGATTCTGGCGCAGGGCGCCCAAACGCTCGAAGACGCTGCACACTGGCAGGTGCCCACCTTGCTGCTTTACGCAGGCCAGGACCGACTGGTGAATGCGCAAGCCAGCGCCGACTTTGCACAAGCGGCACCCGCTGCCGTGGTGCAGACCCAGTGTTTTGAGGGCATGTACCACGAGATCTTCAACGACCTTTACCGCGCACAAGTGTTCACGGCGCTCAAGCGCTGGTTGCTGGCGCGCTTTTCTGCGCATCCCTCTGCTTGAGCACCATCCACACCAGCGCCGCCCCGGTCAGGGCCACAGGAAAGATCGAACCGATGTTCAGCCACATCCAGCCTTGTGTGGTGACCAGTGCGCCTGAAGCGAACGAGGTCACAGCCATGGTGGCAAACACAAAGAAGTTGATGGCCGCCTGACCCCGGTCTTTCTCGGCGGGGGTCCAGGCCTTCATGGCCAGCGTGGTGCTGCCGGTGAACAGGAAGTTCCAGCCCAGGCCTAGCAAGAACAGCGAGATCAGGAACTGGTGCAGCTCCACGCCCGACAAGGCAATCGCAATGCACACAAAGTTGATCACCACACCCACCGCCATGATCTGCAGCGTGCCGAATTTCTTGATCAGGTGCCCCGTGAAAAAGCCCGGCGCGAACATGCCGATCACATGCCACTCCAGCACCAAGGCTGCATCGTCAAAACTGAAGCCGCACACCTGCATGGCCAGCGGCGTGGCGGCCATCAGCAAGTTCATCACGCCGTAACTCAGGGCCGCAGCGGCTGCCGCCACAATGAAGACCGGCTGGCGCATGATCTCGCGCAAAGGGCGGCCCGCGCTGTCGCCCGGTTTTTTGGCGGGCACTTCTGGGAATCGGATGAAGGCCATACACACCATGGCCAAAATCGCCACGATGCCCAGCGCCAAATAAGCACCCAAAAACGGCACCTCATACAGCGTGCGGGTGCGCGAAGCCAGGTTGGGGCCGACGATGGCCCCGATCAAACCGCCTGCCAAAACCAACGAGATCGCTTTTTCCTTGAAACCGTCTGCCGCCAATTCAGCGGCTGCAAAACGGTACAACTGGCCATTGGCGCTGTAGTAACCGGCGATCACCGTGGCCGCCACCAGCAGCCAGAAGTTGTGACTCCAGGCGGCGTACGCGGCCAGCAAAGTCGAGAAAAAAGCCACCACCAGTCCCAACTGAAACGACACCTTGCGCCCCCAGCGTGACTGGCTCTTGGCCACCAGTCCGGTCGACAGCGCACCGCCCACCACATAGCCCATGACCGGCAAAGTCGCCATCCAGCCCAGCGGGGCCATGGACAGGCCCACCAGGCCATTGATGGCGATGAAGGTGACGTTGTTGGTGAAGAACAGGCCCTGGCAGAGCGTGAGGAGGATGAGGTTGGCGTTCATACCCTGCAGTGTATGGCCGATGGTGCTTTGGGGTTGCCCCTAGGTGACTCCCTCGCTGTCCTGACTGGGGCCGAGTCCGCGATGGCAGGCTAAGGGCCGTGTGAGGGTGGGGGTGCTGGTGCAGGCCTGGCCCGGTAAAATCGCCCCTTTTGCCAGCCCGCACGGGTTTGGCCGCCACGGGGGCTGTTTGGCCACCCGCACGATCTTCAGGACCCCTTGTGACCTACGCCCACGAAACCCGGCGCCGCCGGACTTTTGCCATCATTTCGCACCCCGACGCGGGTAAAACCACGCTGACCGAAAAATTGCTGCTGTTTTCCGGCGCGATCCAGATCGCAGGCTCGGTCAAGGCCCGCAAGGCCTCGCGCCACGCCACGTCGGATTGGATGGAAATTGAAAAGCAGCGCGGCATCTCGGTGGCCTCGTCCGTGATGCAAATGCTCTACCGCGACCACGTCATCAACCTGCTCGATACACCCGGCCACAAAGACTTCTCGGAAGACACCTACCGCGTGCTGACGGCCGTGGACTCGGCGCTCATGGTGATTGACGCGGCCAACGGTGTGGAGGCCCAGACCCGCCGCCTGATCGAGGTCTGCCGTCAGCGCGACACGCCCATCATCACCTTTGTGAACAAGATGGACCGCGAAGTGCGCGACCCGCTAGACATCCTCGACGAAGTCGAGCGCGAGCTGGGCATGCCCTGCGTGCCCATGACCTGGCCTGTGGGTCAGGGCAAGTCGTTTGGCGGCATCATCAACTTGCGCACCAAGGCCATGACCGTGTTCGACTCCGGCAGCGAACGCCTGCCGCAAGACTTTGAAACCATCTCCCTCACCGAGCAAGCCCAACTGGCCGAGCGCTTTGGCCTGGAATGGCAAACCGCCATGGACAGCATGGAACTGGCCACCGGCGCATCGCCCGCGTTTGACGAAGCCGCCTTCCTGGCGGGCAAACAAACCCCCG
>JBIKQY010000044.1:0-12000 GCA_044349465.1 Limnohabitans sp.
AGTCCATGACGCCCCAGGCCATCCGCGACGGTTTTGACAACCTGCGCACCAACACCCAGATGCAGGGCCTGGCCGACGCCGCCCGCAGCCGCTCGGAGGCCGATTGGCTGGTGGGCATCAACGGCACCCGCGCCATGACGGCGTTCAATTCGCGCGATGGCGGCTTTTTCTTGACCACCGTGGGCCGGGTGCAGACGCCCACGCTGGCCGTGGTGGTGGAGCGCGAAGAACAAATTCGCAAGTTCGTCAGCCGCGACTACTGGGAAATTCACGCCGAGTTCGCGGCCACCGCAGGCACCTACCCCGGCAAGTGGTTCGATCCGAAGTGGAAAAAAGAAGAAGACGCTGAAAAGAAAGCCGACCGCAAGTGGACCGCTGCCGAGGCGCAGGCCATTGTGGAGGCCGTGCGCGGCAAAACCGCCAGCGTGACCGAAGAGGCCACGCCCACCACACAAGCCAGCCCCGGCCTGTTTGACCTGACCAGCTTGCAGCGTGAAGCCAACGGCAAGTTTGGCTTCTCGGCCAAGACCACGCTGGCCCTGGCGCAAAGTCTGTATGAGCGACACAAGGCCCTCACCTACCCGCGTACCGATTCGCGCCACCTGCCCGAAGATTACGTGCCCGTGGCCAAGCAAACCTTTGAAATGCTGGCCGACAGCGGCATGCGCCACCTGGCCCCGCACGCGCTCACGGCGCTGAACAACAACTACGTGCGCAAGATCCCGCGCGTGTTCGACAACAAAAAGGTGTCGGACCACTTCGCCATCATCCCCACGCTGCAAGCGCCCAGCGGCTTGTCTGACGCCGAGCAAAAGCTGTACGACCTGGTGGTGCGCCGCTTCATGGCGGTGTTTTTCCCCAGCGCCGAGTACCAAGTCACCACCCGCATCAGCGTGGCCGCAGGCCACAGCTTCAAGACCGTGGGCAAAGTGCTGGTCAAACCCGGTTGGCTGGCCATTTATGGCAAGGAAGCCGCTGCCGAAGTCGAAGACGCCAAAGACGGTGACAAAGGCCAGAACCTGGTGCCGGTGCAGCCGGGCGAACAAGTGGGCGTCGATTCGGTTGAAGCCAAGGGCCTGAAAACCCGCCCCCCTGCCCGCTACTCAGAAGCCACCCTGCTGGGCGCCATGGAAGGCGCCGGCAAGATGGTCGACGACGACGATCTGCGTGAAGCCATGCAGGAAAAAGGCCTGGGCACGCCCGCCACGCGCGCGGCCATCATCGAAGGCCTGCTGAATGAAAAATACATGCTGCGCGAAGGCCGCGAAATCATTCCGACGGCCAAGGCTTTCCAGCTCATGACGCTGCTGCGCGGCTTGCAGGTGGAGGAACTGTCCAAGCCCGAGCTGACGGGCGAATGGGAATACAAACTTGCCCAGATGGAGCAAGGCAAATTGAGCCGTGCCACCTTCATGGCCGAGATCGCGGCCATGACCGAGCACATCGTCAAGAAAGCCAAAGAATACGACCGCGACACTGTGCCCGGTGACTACGCCACGGTGACCACGCCCTGCCCCAATTGCGGTGGCGTGGTGAAAGAAAACTACCGCCGCTATACCTGCACGGGTTCGGATGGCGCGAGCGAAGGTTGCGGCTTCTCGTTTGGCAAGTCGCCTGCGGGTCGCACCTTTGAGCAAGCTGAAGTCGAACAGTTCATGCGCGACAAGAAAATCGGCCCGCTGGAAGGTTTCCGCTCCAAAGCGGGCTGGCCTTTTGTGGCCGAGATGGCGCTCAAGTACAACGAAGAAGAGAAAAACTGGAAGCTCGAGTTCGACTTCGGTGACGACAAGAAAAACGAAGAGAGCGGCGAAATCGTCGAGTTCACCGACGAGTCGCTCGGCGCGTGCCCCAAGTGCGGCAGCCCGGTGCACGAGCACGGCAGCAACTACCTGTGCAGCAAAGCCGTGCCGACGAACGAACAGCCCACGCCGAGTTGCGACTTCAAGACCGGCAAACTCATCTTGCAGCAACCGGTGGAGCGCGAGCAGGTCGTCAAACTCTTGACCAACGGCAAAACCGATGTACTCGACAAGTTCGTCAGTAACCGCACCCGCCGCAGCTTCAAGGCCATGCTGGCCTGGAACCCCGAAGAGGGCAAGGTGACCTTTGAGTTTGAGCCTCGCGAAGGGGGCAAGAAATACCCGCCGCGCAAAACGGCCGCGACCAAGACCCCATTTGGCAAAGCGGCGGCTAAAAAGACCACGACCAAAACCGCTGCCGCCAAAACAACCAAGGCCCCAGCCGCCAAAAAAGCCGCCAAGCCCGCCGCCGAAAAAGCCCCGCGCAAAGCCGCTGTGGGCACCCTCAAACCCAGCCCGGCCTTGATGGCCGTGATTGGCGACGGCACCTATGCCCGCACCGAAGTGGTCAAGAAAATCTGGGACTACATCAAGGCCAACAACCTCCAAGACCCGGCTGACAAGCGCTCCATCAAGGCCGATGGCAAGTTGCAAGCGGTGTTTGGCAAGGACAGCGCCACCATGTTCGAGCTGGCCGGGATCATCGGCAAGCACCTGAGCTGATAAGTGCAGCCCCTCAGGGCGCTTGCAAGACCAGCTTCACGGGCAACGCATCCAGCAAGGGCTTGAGCGCGCTCCAAGCAGCGGCAGGCGTGGCGTGGGCGTCCACCACCACCGGGGCATCGCCTGTCGCCTGCACCTGCGGCCATTGCGCGGGGGCGAGCTGCATGGGTGCCATCGCGTTGTGGATCAGTTTCTGCACCACGGCCGCTGTGGCCAAGGTGCGCAATTCGGGTTTGTAAATCTTGCCCACGTTGGTCACCGGCATGGTGTTGAGCACCGTGATCGATTTGGGTTTGGCAGGGCCTTCGTCCACACGCTCGGCAGTGAAGGCGAGCAACTCGGCTTCGGTCACATCGCTGCCGGGTTTGAGGGTGGCAAAGGCCACAGGCAACTCGCCCGCGTAGGCGTCTGGCGCACCGACGGCCGCGCACAAGGCCACCGCCGGGTGCGCACCCAAGGCGTCTTCGATCACTTTGGGGTCGATGTTGTGACCCCCGCGGATGATCAAATCTTTGGCGCGGCCAGACAGGTGCAGGCGGCCTTGCGTGTCGATGAAGCCCACATCGCCCGTGATGAGCCAGCCGTCTGGCGTGAAACTGCGCGCTGTCTCGGCGGCATCCAAGTAGCCAGAAAACAAATTCGGCCCTTGGTAAAGCACCATGCCTTTTTCGCCTGTGGGCAGGGTGTGCGTTGTGGCCTGGTCATCGCTGCTCAGCGCCACGATGCGCACACGCGCATGCGGCAAGGGCCAACCGACGCAGCCTGCGGGCGCACTCAGGCCCGGCGGGGCCACGGTGCTGAGGCCTGCCGTTTCGGTCATGCCCAGGCTCTCGTTGATGTGCAAACCGAAGGCTTGTTCAAAGCGCTGCGCCAGCTCGGGCGGTAGCGGTGCCGCGCCCGTGCGCACCGCACGCAGGCTTGAAATGTCGGCCCCCTGCAGCGGCACGCCCACAAGGGCAGCCAGCACCGTGGGCACGCCCGACATCAGCGTGCAGCGGTGGTGGGCCACCAGCCGCCAATAGTTTTGCACCACCTCGCGGTTGCGAAACATGGCTTCGGTGGGAATGAGCACATGCATGCCCACCGCCAGCGAACACAAGGCCCCGGGCAACACGCCCGCCACATGGAACAGTGGGTAGCCGTTGATCGTCACATCGCTCGATCTAAAGCCTTGCATCGTGGCATTGGCCCAAGCGGTGAAGACCTGCGCGCCATGGCTGTGCCGGGCCAGCTTGGGCGCGCCAGTGGTGCCGCCTGTGTGAAAGTAAGCTGCGATGTCCGTGGGCTGAAAGATCCGTTGGCTGACCAGGTGCTCGGCCACCTGCGTGGCCCGCAAGGCGTGGAAGTCTTGGGCACCTGCAGGCAACGTGTCGCCTTCTGGAAGTGGGCCTCCGTCCGGGTTAACCAGCAACACCGTCTTCAAACCGGGCAACTGGGTTTGCAGCCGCAAGGCCTTGGCCCGCAGCTGGCTGTCGTCTTCAGCGCCATGCGCGATCAGCACTTTGGCGTTGCTGGCCCGCAGCAGCGACAGCAGTTTTTCGTCGCTGAGCAAAGGGTTGAGCGGCTGCACAATGCCCGCCGCTTCGCCGCCCCAAAGGGCCAGGTGGTAGGCCAGGCCACCGGGCAACAGAACCCCCACGGCGTCTTGAGGGCCCACACCCAACTGGTGCAGCAAATTGGCAGTTTGGTGGATGCCTTGCAGCAAGCTGCGGTAGGTCCAGGTGGTGGACGCTCCGCCGGGCTCGCCCGTGTGCAAAAAAGTCAGCGCAGGCTTGTCGGCATGAACCTCGGCGCTGGCTCGAATCAGGTCATAGGTGCTGGCCCAAGGCACGGCCTCGGCCAAAGGCGTGGCCTCGATGCGGTGGATGTCGGCCAGGCTTTGAACGGGAGATGAAACAGTCAGGTGCATGACCGATGGTAGCCAGCGCCTGACGCAGGCTTTGTCTCGCAAGTGGCAAGCGGGTGCATTTCCAACCGCCAGTCATGTCAACATGTCCACTTTGCAAGCTTTCAGGGATCCCCCATGCACGATGCCAGCGCCCTACCCAATTTTGACGACGTCCTGGCGGCCGCCGCGCGGCTGCAAGGCCATGCCCACCGCACGCCGGTGCTGCAGTCGCGTACGCTCAACGCGCAACTGGGTGCCCAGGCCTTCATCAAGTGCGAAAACTTCCAACGCATGGGGGCCTTCAAGTTCCGGGGCGGCTTCAATGCCCTGTCGCGATTGAACCCCGCCGAGCGCCGCGCCGGGGTGGTGGCTTATTCATCGGGCAACCACGCCCAGGCCGTGGCCTTGTCGGCGCAAATTCTGGACATACCGGCCACCATCGTCATGCCGCACGACGCCTCGCCCGCCAAACTGGCGGCCACCCGTGGCTATGGCGCGAAAGTGGTGGGTTACGACCGCTACAAAGACGATGCCTTGGCCATTGCCCAAGGCCTGGCCGCCGAGCACGGCATGCGCTTCATCCCGCCGTTTGACCACCCGGACGTGCTGAGCGGTCAGGGCACGGCGGCGCTGGAGTTGTTTCAGGAAGTGGGCGAGCTCGACGCCTTGTTTGTGTGCTTGGGCGGCGGCGGCCTGCTCAGCGGCAGCGCCCTGTCGGCCAAAGCCTTGTCGCCCGCTTGCAAGATTTACGGCGTGGAGCCCGAAGCGGGCAACGATGTGCAGCAGTCCTTGCAACAAGGCCAGCGGGTGCGCATTGCCACCCCGGTGACGATTGCCGACGGCGCGCAAACGCCCATGGTCGGCGAAATCACCTTCGAGATCATCCGCCGCCTGGTGGACGCTGTGCACACCGTGACCGATGCGCAGCTGATCGAGACCATGCGTTTTTATGCCGAACGCATGAAGATGGTGGTCGAGCCCACGGGTTGTTTGTCACTGGCGGCGGCCATTCAGGCCAGCGAGCAGCTCAAAGGTCAGCGCGTGGGCATCATTGTGAGCGGCGGCAACGTGGATTTGGGCCGCTTTGCGCAATTGCTCAGCCAGGGCTGAATCCGGATCTTCGGACGGCACAGGCCAGCACCGCCGCATTGTTGTCCCCGACCGCTCACTTGCGTGACAAGGGTTGCCGAATCACATCGCCAAGCTCATCAAACTGGCGTTGCCACCCGCTGCGGCGGTGTTGGTGCTGATGCTGCGCTCGCTCACCAAGCGTTCCAGCGGCACGGCCACATCCCCCGGTCGCAAGGCTGTGAGCGTGACGATGCCACCCAGGCGTTGCGCCAGCTGAGCTTGCCAGTGCAAGGTGGTGGCCTCGTCAGCGTGCAGCAGCGCGGCATGGACAGGCTTGCCGTGGGCTTCGTCTTCTAGGCTCACCTGGCTTTGCACCGCTGCAGGCAGCTGCGCGTGCAATGCCTGTGCGGACAGGGGCCACACGGCGCAGCTGCCCACGGCCAGCACAGCGGCCAGTTGAATCAGGCGGTCTGCGTCTGCGCCGGGCTGTTCCCCAGTCAGGCACAGCACCCGGGCGCGGGCTTGCACGCGGTAGACATTGCGCTCGCCTGTGGGGCCGCGCAGGGTGGCTTGCAGCCCAGCGGGGCTGTCGGCGGCAAATTGCGCGCAGGCGTGGGCCAGGGGCAAGTTGTTTTTCGTCACCGCCCCATCGTGCAGGGCCTGCAGCGCTGGCGTGGCTTGCGGCAAAGCTGCACCGCCGCAGGCCTGCACGCTGCGCAAGGCGGCGTCAAGCGGGCAAGTGGCCAGCAGGCGCAAGAGGTACAACGGGCCACCCGCCTTGGGGCCGGTGCCCGACAGGCCTTCGCCACCAAAAGGCTGCACACCCACCACCGCGCCGACCATGTTGCGGTTCACATACACATTGCCTGCATGCGTGTTGTCAATGACCTGCGCAATGGTTTCTTCGATGCGCGAATGCACGCCCAACGTGAGCGCGTAACCCGTGGCGTTGATGGCCTGCAGCAAGCTGCCCAGTTCGCTGCGGGCATAGCGCACGATATGCAACACCGGGCCGAACACCTCGCGTTCCAGCTGGGTGATGCTGTCGATCTCGATCAGCGTGGGCTGAACGTAGGTGCCTGCTGGCAAGGTGTTCAATCCGTTGGCGCTGATGCGGTGTACCGGGCAGCCGCCTTGTTGCATGGCGCTCACATGCGCTTCAATGCCCACGCGCGCACGCTCGTCGATCACCGGACCCATGTCCACGTTCAGTTGCGCAGGCGTGCCCAGGGTGATCTCGGCCATCGCGCCTTGCAGCATCGTGATCAATCGGTCGGCCACATCGTCTTGCACACACAGCACGCGCAGGGCCGAGCAGCGTTGGCCTGCGGCTTCAAAGGCCGAGGCCACGGCATCCTGCACGACTTGCTCCAGCAGGGCCGATGAGTCGACGACCATGCAATTTTGCCCGCCCGTCTCGGCAATCAGGGGCACAGGCTGGCCGTGCGCGTTCAGCCGCTCGGCCAGTGCGGCTTGCAGCACGCGGGCGGTGTTGGTGGAGCCGGTGAAAAGCACGCCTTGCACGCGGGCGTCGCGCACCAGCTGCATACCCACTTCGGTGCCCCGGCCCGGCAGCAACTGCACGGCAGCAGGTGGCACACCCGCAGCCCACAGTGTTTGCACGGCCAAGGCGGCGATGGCGGGGGTGGCTTCGGCCGGTTTGGCCAGCACCGGGTTGCCTGCGGCCAGCGCTGCGGCCACCTGCCCCATAAAAATCGCCAGCGGAAAATTCCAAGGGCTGATGCACACCACCGGGCCCAGCGCGGTGTGGGTGGCGTTGTCAAAGTCACGGCGCACCTGTGCGGCGTAGTAGCGCAAAAAGTCCACTGCTTCGCGCTGCTCGGCCACGGCGTGTGCCCAGGTTTTACCTGCTTCGCGCACCAGCAAAGCCATCACACGCGGGCCATCGGCTTGCAGCAGATCGGCGGCGCGCTCCAGCAAAGCGGCGCGTTGCTCGGGTGGTGTCGCGGCCCAATGGGGGGCGAAGGCGCTGGCTGCTTGCAGGGCCGCTTCCACATCGGTGGCGCTGGCGTGTTGCACGCTGCCCAGCACATCGCGGTGGTCTGCGGGGTTGCGCAAGGTGCAGTGCTCGGCTCCGGTGAAGCGGCTGGCCAGCAGCGGCGTCACCTGCAGGGGCTGGCAGTGCATGTGCATGTCCGCCGCCAATTGGCGCAGCGTGGGCTCGTGCGCCAGATCAGGCCCACTCGAGTTGCGGCGCGCTGTGCCATAGAGCTGCGCGGGCAGCGCGATTTGCGGGTGGGGCTGGCCGGGGCTTGAGTCTTCGCGCTGAGCATCCTCTTCGGTGCGCGCCACCGGGTCTTGCACCAGATCGTCAATGGACACACTCCCGTCGGCCATGCGGTTCACAAACGAGCTGTTGGCCCCGTTTTCCAGCAGTCGGCGCACCAAATAGGCCAGCAAGGTTTCGTGTGTGCCCACGGGGGCGTAGATGCGGCAAGGTCGCTGCAGTGGGCCCACCACCTGCCGGTAAAGCGGCTCGCCCATGCCGTGCAGGCACTGAAACTCGTATTGGCCGGGTGTGTAGTCGCCGCCGATGTCGTGCGCCAGTTGCACGATGGCTGACAGCGTGTGCGCGTTGTGCGTGGCAAATTGCGGGTACACCGCCTCGGGCGCAGCCAGCAATTGGCGGGCGCAGGCCAGGTAGGACACGTCGGTGTGGTGCTTGCGGGTGTAGACCGGGTAGTCGCTCTGGCCGTCGAGCTGGGCGCGTTTGATCTCGCTGTCCCAATACGCACCTTTGACCAAGCGCACCATCAGCCGGTGCCCCGTGCGCCGCGCCAGATCGACCACGAAGTCGATCACCAAGGGACAGCGCTTTTGGTAGGCCTGAATGACAAAGCCAATGCCGTGCCAGCCCTGCAAGCTGGGGGCCAGGCACAGGGCTTCGAGCAGGTCCAGCGAGATGTCCAGGCGGTCCACCTCTTCGGCGTCGATGTTCAGGCCAATGTCGTAGTGGCGGGCCAGCTCGGTGAGTTGCAACACACGCGGAAACAGTTCATCCATCACGCGCTGGTGCTGGGCGCGGCTGTAGCGCGGGTGCAGGGCCGACAGCTTGATCGAGATACCGGGGCCATTCACCACGCCCTGCCCGTTCGACGCTTGGCCGATGGCGTGGATGGCGTTTTCGTAAGCGCGCATGTAACGCTGCGCGTCGGCTTCGGTCAGCGCCGCTTCGCCCAGCATGTCATACGAATAGCGAAAACCTTGTGCTTCCATGGCGCGGGCGCGGTGCAGGGCCTCGTCGATGGTTTCACCGGTCACGAACTGCTCGCCCAGCATTTGCATGGCCAGCTGCACGCCCTGGCGGATCAGCGGCTCGCCGCTCTTGCCGATCATGCGGGTGAGCGAGGCCAGCAGCGCGCCCTCGCTGTGCGTGGCCACCAGCTTGCCCGTGAGCAGCAGGCCCCAGGACGCGGCGTTCACAAACAGCGAAGGGCTGCGCCCCACATGTTGCTGCCAGTCGCCCTGCCCGATCTTGTCGCGGATCAGCGCGTCACGCGTGGCCGCATCGGGGATGCGCAGCAGGGCTTCGGCCAGGCACATCAGCGCCACGCCCTCTTCGCTGGACAGCGCGTAGGTCTGCATCAGGCTTTGCACGCGACCGGCACGGCCGCCTTGTTGCGGGCCTTCGCGCATGCCGGTGACCAGCTGGCGGGCCAGCGCGTCGGTGCGTTCGGCTTGTCCAGGGCTCATGCGGGCGGCGGCCAGCAGCGGGGCCAGGGCCTGCGCTTCGGGAAGCCGGGTGGCGCGTGCGATGGCCTCGCGCAGGGCGCTGCGCTCGGGCAAGGGGCCGCCGGGGGTGAAGTGGGCACCGAGGGGGAAGCAGGCATCTGGGCTTGTGGCCCGTGATGGCTGAGCAAGTTGAGTGGCGGACATGGGGGCATTCATGGCGTGTTCCTTTGGGATGGGGTCGTTGGCCGCAGGGCGCATGTCGGGGCTGAAGCCGCCGACCTGCGAAGACAGGTTCTTGCAGGTCGGCGGCTTCAGCCCGGACAAAGACCGCTAAGGGGCATGAATCGCTATCATCCAAAAATGACGCTGAACTTTTCACCAAAATTCATTCAATAAACTAAATAAAAATCGCCATGCCCAACGAAACCCCGGACATTGACCGCACCGACCGCCGCATCTTGGACTTGCTGCAGCGCGACGGCCGCATCAGCAACCTCAAGCTCGCCGAAACCGTGTCGCTCTCGCCCACGGCGGTGCTGGCGCGGGTGCAACGCCTCGCCCGCGAGGGCTTCATCCTGGGCTACGAGGCGCGGCTGAACCCGCTCAAATTGGGCGCGGGCATGATGGTGTTTGTGGAAATCCTGCTCGACCGCACCAGCCCCAATGTGTTCGAGCAGTTCAAGGCGGCGGTGCAGGTGCGCCCCGAGATCATGGAGTGCCACATGGTGGCCGGCGGCTTTGATTACCTGCTCAAAACCCGCG
Source organism: Limnohabitans sp. (assembly GCA_044349465.1). GTDB lineage: Bacteria > Pseudomonadota > Gammaproteobacteria > Burkholderiales > Burkholderiaceae_C > Limnohabitans_A. The sequence continues at coordinate 9,937 of JBIKQY010000044.1, forward strand.
CCGCCGACATGAACGCCTACCGCGAATTTGCGGGCACCGTGCTGTGGCAACTGCCCGGCGTGCGCGAAACGCGCACCTACGCGGTGATGGAAGAGGTAAAGAACACGACGGCGTTGGCCTTGTAGCGGCGTGTTCTGTCACCCGATTGATTCGGCCCATTGAAGTCTTGAGCAACAGAAGGGATGAATTTTTTTAAGAGCCCACCCCTGTGGGCGATGGGCGTGGAACACGCCCTGAAAACCATCGCCCACAGGGTGGGCTCCTACAAAGACAACAATAGCCGCATGGCCGACAAAAACATGGGCCATTCAAACTTCATCGGGCCAGATCAACAGCTTAAGCTTTGAACAAAGTGGGCGCGATCGACAAGGCCACCCTGCTTCAAATAATCAGGCCACTTCAAAGCGACATGCCCGCAGCCACGACGAGTGCACCAGCGGCCACCAACGACGTCCAAGCCCCTGTGATATTGCCCCAGTAAACCAGTCGGGCCCAACCTTGCCCCCCTGAAGCCAAGCCTCTGTCTTGGGTGATAGCGGCCAAAGGGGTGGCGATGGTGAATGCATAGCTGGAAGCGACCAAAGCGACGACGATCAGCCATTTCAGGGCCGCAGAGACCGACAAAAAGGGCAGTATGGCCGCGACGCTGAACATCAAAACTGCGCCCAGACAAAGGCTTTGGTGCGCGACACGCCATGAGTTCACCACCTGAGCAGTCGCCCCGGATTTGATGGCTTTTGAATAAGGCGCGCCGTACAACAAGGCCGCCAACAGCACCACGGTGCCATGAAAAATCAAATGACGTGAGGATGTTTCCAAAAAATAAGCCCCTGACAAATTTCAAAGTCGGCCACTATAGCCGCAAGCACATCTGAACAAGTCATAAAGTATGGCTCTGAAATTACACAGGCGACACCTCCACCCCGCGCGATCTTCCAGAATGACAGTTCCTTCCACCACACACCAGAGACACCATGCAACACATCGGATTTATCGGCGCTTCGGGATTGATGGGCCATGGCATGGCCAAGAACATTCGGGCCAAGGGTTTTGATTTGTCGATTTCGGTGCACCAGCGCACCGCGCCTGTGCAGGACCTGTTGGCCGCAGGTGCCCGCCAGGTGGGCAGTTATGCCGACTTGGCCGCCTGTGATGTAGTGCTCATTTGCGTGACCGGCTCGCCGCAGGTCGAGGCGGTGGTGGCTGGGCCGGGGGGCATTTTGTCCAAGGCGCGCGCGGGCCTGATTGTCATCGACACCTCCACCAGCGAGCCCGAGTCCACACGGCGTCTGGCGGCCTTGTGCGCTGCGCAAGGCGTGATTTATGTGGACGCGCCGCTCACGCGCACGCCCATCGAGGCCGAGGCGGGCAAGCTCAATTCCATGGTGGGCGCATCGCCCGAAGTGTTCGCCCGCATCGAGCCGGTGATTCGCGCTTACAGCGAAAACGTGTTCCATGTCGGCGAAATGGGATCGGGCCACGTCATCAAGCTGCTCAACAATTTTGTGGCGCAGGCCATTTGCACGGCCACAGCCGAGGCCTTTGCGGTGGGGGCTAAGGCGGGCGTGGACCTGGACCAACTGGTGCAGGTCATCTCGGCCGGGGGCGTGAATTCGGGCTTGTTCCAGCTGATGAGCAAATGCTTGCAGGGCGACTACGGCGCGATGAAGTTCGAGTTGAACAACGCGGCCAAGGATTTGCGCTATTACTCGCACCTGACCGAGAGCGTGAAAGTGCCTTCGATCATTGGCACCAGCGTGCACCAGGCGCTGAACACGGCCGTGGCTTTGGGCTACGGCAGCGAGATGGTGCCCTCGCTGGTCAAGGCGCAAGCCAAGCTGAATCAGGTCAAGATCGGCCCAGCCTGAGGGCCTGAAGCGCCTCGGCCACGTCGGCCACACCGGGGCGCTCGGGTGGCCGTTCTGACAAGCAGGCAGCGGCCAAGCCCAGCAGGGCCTGGATAGTCGGGTCAATGGCTTGGGCATGGCTGTGTTTGTGCGCAGCAGGTGGCATGTCGGCCTTGGCGGCCGTGCCACTCGAAGCGGCCGCGCCCAACTCCTCCAG
>JBIKQY010000327.1:0-3525 GCA_044349465.1 Limnohabitans sp.
GCGCTGTTGGCCAGGGCCACGTTGCCGGTCACGGCACCGGTGGCGGGGTTGGTGACGGGCTGGCTGCGGCCCGAAGCGCCTGCGGCGACTTGGCCGCCGATGTAATGACCGATGTGGGTGATGCTCATGGGGTGCTCCTTATGGCTTGCGCCTGTTGCTCGTGAATGTGTGTCTTGTGTAGGAGCCCAACCCGTGGGCGATGATGGCTGGCCACAGCGTCAAACAATCGCCCACAGGGGTGGGCTCCTACAAAAAATCAGCGCCTTTATTGCAGCTCTTGCCCATCAAAAGCACTGAAAGTGCACTGAGTGTAGGCACCCCCGCACCCCCTTACAAGCCCGTAAAGCTGAATTGATTGTTCAAAATAGTGAACAATGCTTTCATGGAAGAGCAAAAAATCAACACCCTCTGGACCCACCTGCACTGGCTCAGCGTGCTGGCCCAGCAGGGCAGTTACACGGCCGCCGCCGCCCGCTTGGGCGTGAGCAAGGCCGCGATGAGTCAGCGCATTGCCGAACTGGAGCGCGCTGCCAAAGTGACCTTGGTGCAGCGCACCACCCGCAGCTTGCGATTGACCGAGGCCGGGCAGCGGCTGGTGGACGAGACCCGCGCCTCGTTTGAACAGATCGAGCAGAGCTTTGCACAGGTCCGTGATTTGGCCGAGCAGCCCAGCGGTTTGCTGCGCGTGACCGCGCCGGTGGCGCTGGCCCGCCAGCAGCTGGTGCCGCTGTTTGCTGCTTTCTTGCAAGACTTTCCGGATGTGCGCATCGAGCTGGACCTGTCCGACCGCTTGAGCGCCTTGGCCACGGAAGGCTACGACCTGGCCATCCGCCACACCGCCCGCCCACCCGACACGCATGTGGCGTGGGCGCTGTGCGCAACCGTTTCGGTGCTGGTGGCCACCCGTGCTTACATTGGCCAACACGGCGAACCGCAAAGCCCCGCCGATCTGCAGGTCCACAACTGTCTGCATTACCCCCGCTCGCAAGACACGCCCGCGTGGACCTTCGAGCCGCGAAAGCCTTCAGCAGAGGGCGAGCGCATCACCGTGCCCGTGAGTGGCAACTTCGCCGCCAACAACAGCGAGGCCTTGCGCGAAGCCGCGCTCACAGGCGCTGGCATCGCTCTTTTGCCCGACTTCAGTGCCCAGGCCGAGTTGCGCAAAGGCCAATTGGTGAGGGTGTTGCCCGACTGGAAACCCGTTGGCGCTTTTGCCGAAACCATCTACGCGATCCGACCGTATGCGCCGCATGTGCCCCGGGCGGTGACGGCGTTGGTGGCGCATTTGAGGTCAAGTTTGGAGGGCGGTTTCGGCGTCTGAACCTCTCAGTCCAGGCGCAGTTCAGCGACCGGCCAGCACCGGAAACAGCTTGTGCAGCCCGTCGGCCATCACCTCAACGGCCAGCGCGGCCAGAATCAAACCCATCAGCCGTGTCATGACGTTGATGCCGGTTTTGCCCAGGATGCGGGCAATCGGGGTGGCCAGCGAGAAACACAGTGCGGTGGCCAAGGCGATGACCACACCGTAGCCCACGAGGGTGGCCAGCTGGGCAAAGTCTTTGGCTTTTTCGGCGTAAATCACCACGGTGGACATGGTGGCGGGGCCAGTCAGCAGCGGGATGGTCAGCGGCACCACCGCGATGCTGGCCCCCATGGCGGCCTTGGCTTCGGCGTCGTGCACTTCGTCAGCGTTGGCGCGGGCTTCGGCAGGCTGGGCGTTGAGCATTGACAAGGCGGCCGTCAGCAGCAGCAAGCCGCCCCCTACCTGAAAGCTGGCCAGTGAGATGCCGAAAAATTCCAAAATCTGCAGGCCCAGCAGGGCGCTGGCTGCGATCACCACAAAGGCAGAAAAGGACGAGACCCAAATGGTTCTCTTGCGCTGAGCGCGGCTGAAGCCCTGGGTGTAATGAATGAAGAACGGAACAATGGCCAGCGGGTTGACGATGGCCAATAAGGTGATGAGCGGTTTGAAGTCCATCGCGCCATTGTGCCCCTTCGGGCGGTGGATCAGGCCGCTGGAGAGCGGCGTCGGAACATGCTCCAGCCTTCCATGTGCAGCACCTTGTCGCCATGCTGGTTGAACATTTCCCACAGGTTGCGCGTCATGCCTACATCGGGGCGCTTGCTCATGGGTTTGGTCTCGAGCACCGTGCTTTGCAGGCGCAGGGTGTCGTTCGGGTACACCGGTTTGAGCCATTTGAGACCTTCAATGCCGGGTGAGCCCAGGCTGGAGGTCTCTTGCAAGAAGTTGGTCACCATCAGCCGCATGGCCATGGCGCAGGTGTGCCAGCCGCTGGCTGACAGCGCGCCAAAGACCGAGGCCTTGGCCGCTTCGTCGTCCAGGTGAAAGGGTTGCGGGTCAAACTGGGTGGCAAAAGCGATGATCTCTTCGCGGGTGGGCGTGATGCTACCCATGTCGCGCACCTGGCCCACTTGCATGTCTTCCCAGAAATACTTGATCTGCGCCATCAACGGCCTCCCGAAATGTCCAGAAAACTCATGGTGGTGTAGCTGGCACTGTCCGAAAGCAGCCACACAATGCCCTGCGCCACTTCTTCGGCCGTGCCGCCGCGCTGGGCAGGCACCAGGTGCTGCAGCTCTTTGACCCGGTTGGGCAAGCCGCCGGAGGCGTGGATCTCGGTCTCGATCAGGCCCGGACGCACGGCGTTGACGCGAACGCCCTCGGCGGCGACTTCTTTGGCCAAACCGATGGTGAAGGCGTCGATGGCGCCCTTGGCGGCGGCGTAGTCCACGTATTGGCCCGGGGAGCCCAAGCGCGAGGCGGCGCTGGACACGTTGACGATGCTGCCGCCTTCACCGCCATGGCGGGTGCTCATGCGGCGCACGGCTTCGCGGGCGCAGATCATGCTGCCGATCACGTTGATGTCGAACATGCGCTTCCAGCGGGCCACGCTCATTTCATCGACGCGTGCCGTGACGTCCACCACGCCGGCGTTGTTGACCAGCCCGGTCAGGCGACCGAATTTGGCGTCGATGTGCTCGAACATGCGCAGCACCTGCGCTTCGTCGGCCACGTCGGCTTGCACCGACATGGCTTGCCCGCCCGAGGCACGGATCTGGCGCACCACTTCGTCGGCCGCCAGCGAGTTGGCGGTGTAGTTCACTGCGACAGCCCAGCCGCTTTGTGCCGCCAACAAGGCGGTGGCCGCCCCGATGCCCCGGCTGCCGCCGGTCACCAACAAGACTTTGTTCATGGAGTGTCTCCTGCAAAAAATGGTGAGAACGGTTAAAACCTTGTCTCGTTCAAAGATTACACAACACACAAGGAGACAGCATGGGTCGCACAGTGGACTATTACTTCGCCCCCCAAAGCCCCTGGGCTTATTTGGGCCACCAGCGCCTGGCCGACATGGTGCAGCGCCACGGGGCCACGGTGCGGGTGATGCCGATCGATTTGGGGGGCAAGGTGTTCCCGATTTCGGGTGGCTTGCCCTTGGGGCAGCGTGCCCCGCAGCGCCAGGCGTATCGGCTGTTGGAGTTGCAGCGTTTCAGCCAGCACCTGAA
>JBIKQY010000045.1:0-11981 GCA_044349465.1 Limnohabitans sp.
GATCCAGGTGGGCATGGTCGGGCTGATCGAGGCGGCTCGCTCTTTTGATCCGACCAAGGGTTTCGAGTTTGAGCACTTTGCCTTGAGCCGTGTGCGGGGCGCTATTCTTGACGAGGTGCGCAGGCAGTCGTTTTTGCCGCGCTCAGCCGTGGCTTTTAATAAAAGCGAAAACGAGGCGGTGCATGTATTGGCCGCTGAGTTGGGCCGAGCGCCCACACAGTCTGAACTGGCCTTGTTCATGGGCAAGGAACTCGACGAGTTCCAACGTGAGCGTGGCCAGGCCAAGCGTTTCGAAACTTATTCCATGGAAGTGGTCAGCGACGAGGTCATGAGCATGCCGGGGGACAGCGCATTGCAGCCTGAGGTCATGGTGGAGGAGGCCGAATTCATGGATGCCGTGGTGCAGGCCATTGACGAGTTACCCGAGCGCGAGAAGCTGGTGATGAATCTCTACTATGTGGAGGAATTGAACCTGAAAGAGATCGGTGAAGTGCTGGGTGTCAGTGAGTCACGGGTCAGCCAAATCCTTTCCACGGTGGTCAAAAAATTGCGACTCACACTGCAGGTCGGATGATGGAGTGATAAAATTAACAGAATATGGCATCTCTTTTCTCCCTCTTTTCCCAAAAAAATCCTGAAGAAGAAATGAGGAAAGCGCAAGCGCTTTTCGAAAAAATCATTGCTTCGGATTTGGATTCGCGAGAAGGCAGGAACTTACGTATGCGCATGGGCCTGCTGTGCCGCGCACACTTGGATAAATCGTTTGTCACGGGCGCTGAACAAACGTCCGCATGGCAGGAGTTGGCAGCTGTAGCCATCGCCAAAGGCCATGAGAAGCCTCCGGAGCCGGAGCCTTCCTTGTTTCAAAAAATCAAGGCGGGCGAAAACGAGGTTTATGTTTACCTGCCCGAAGAATATGCACATGAAGCTTTTTTTCTGGGCGGGCGCTATCAGCGGGCTGAAATTCCTGCGCTCAAGGCCATAGAGACCATGCAGGGCTTGGCCAATCAACTGTGTTACTACGAGTTGAAACTGGCAGAGCCTTTCCAAGTTTTGCAATTTTTGCGCGACGAACTGGCTCAATCATCCGATAATGAAGCTTCTTCAGGGCTTTCCTGATGTCTTGACACCCTGACTCGGAGTGTGCCCTTATGGAAGCCTTTGTGTCTGCTTTGATGGCCATAGGCCTCTTGGTGCTCTTGGTTTTCATTATGTATCTTTTGGATCGGGTGAATACACTTGAGAAGGAAACTCGGCAATTTGCCCAGACCATGAAAACGCAAAAGGAAGCAGCCCCGGCTGGGCCCTTTGCCGGCTTGAGTTCCAAAAAACTCTGGGATGCCATGACAGGGCGGGTGCCTGATGGGTTCGATGCTAGAGCGGTTGATGAGCTACGGTCGCTCTACGAGATGGTTTTGCACAAGCACGTGGACGCGATTTTTCAAGAGGGCGTCAATGACGGTCGGATGGGCGCGATGGCTGAGCCCAAAAACACCAAGTTGATCAGCACCGCGCGCGGTCCGGTGGAGTCATGGTTGCCCTCCGCACAAGTTAACACCCTTTACAAATGCGGCTTGGACAGTGCCCAGTTGCCCGAAGGCCAGCTAAATGAGGTTCGCCTTGCCCTTGATGAAGCGGGTCAAACTCTTTACGGCAAAGCAATGGTGAATTTGGACAAACCTTTGTCAGAGAGCTTGATGCCCCGCTCCGAGGCCGAGATGCCCGTTTTGGTTCCCCCATCGGCACCTTGATTTTTTGTTCTCCTTTGCCCCCTTGGGGCTCAAGTTTTCCAGGCCCTTTCCGATACTGTCAGTACAAGCAGTTGATAAAGGGTTTTCTACCATGCGTGCATATTCAAGAGCGGCTCAAAGTTACGGTTCGGTTCAAGTGGTCACCGGCGTGGCCACAGCGGACAATGTCCAGCTGATCCAGATGCTGTTTGACGGGTTGACCGAGAGCCTGGCTTCGGCCAAAGGCCATATTCAGAACAACGCGATCGAAGAAAAATCCAAGGCCATCTCGCGTGCAGGCCGCATCGTGGTGGGTTTGCAGGGCGCACTCGACTTTGAGCGTGGTGGCGAATTGGCGCAAAACCTCAATGAGTTGTATGCCTACGTGACGCGCCGCCTGTTTCATGTCAACGCCTACAACGATTTGACGGTGTTGGAGGAGGTGCAAAGCCTCATCAAGGACATCGCCGAAGCGTGGAAGACCTTGCCCAATTTGCTGGGTCAGACCCAACCGGCCATGCGTTACGCCAACTGATGGGTTTTTACCCCGACCAGCAGCCCCTTCAAGGGGCTGTTTTGTTTTGTGATGCACGGATCTTGGTCAATGCATCCACAGAAGGAGAAGGGTGGTCTGCCCGACAGGGATCGAACCTGTGACCCACAGCTTAGAAGGCTGTTGCTCTATCCAACTGAGCTACGGGCAGAAGAAACACAAAAGGCCCTTGATGGGCCTTTGTTGTTGGATTCAACGGTGTCAATGCGCTGGTTGGGCATTGTAAAAATGGTCGGAGCGGCGGGATTCGAACTCGCGACCCTCTGCTCCCAAAGCAGATGCGCTACCAGGCTGCGCTACGCTCCGACTGAGCCGTATTCTAACCCCCAAATGAGGGGGTATCCGGGACCGCTCCCAAAAAAATCTTGTTTAGTTTTTGGCGCCATGCGCCAATGCGCGTTCGCGGCTGGCGGCCAGCGCTTTGGCATTCGGCGCTGACAAATCCCAAGCGTGCATGTGGGACAGGCTGATGTCGGCCAGCGCCTCGATCCATTGCGCGTGGTTGTTCAGGCAAGGCACATAGCTGAAGCTTTCGCCGCCTGCGTGCAAAAAGGCTTCTTGCGCTTCTTGCTGGATTTCTTCCAGCGTCTCCAAGCAATCGCTGGTGAAGCCCGGGCAGATGACGTCGACTTTTTTGATACCTTGCTGCGCCATGGCGATCAGCGTGGGTTCGGTGTAGGGCTCCAGCCATTTGGCTTTGCCAAAGCGCGATTGAAAAGTCAGCTTGTACTGGTCTTTGGACAGGCCCAGGGCTTCGGCCAGCAGGCGGCCGGTTTTCATGCACTCGCAGTGGTAAGGGTCGCCCAGTTGCAAGGTGCGCTCGGGCACACCATGGAAACTCATGACCAGTTGTTCGGCTTGGCCGTTGGCCGCCCAGTGTTCACGCACCGTTTGTGCCAGCGATGCGATGTAGCGCGGGTCGTCGTGGTAGTGGTTGACAAAGCGCATCTCGGGGATGAGGCGGGTTTTCAGGCCCCAGCGGTAAACGGCGTCGAACACGCTGGCCGTGGTGGTACCGCTGTATTGGGGGTAGGCGGGCACGATCAGCACGCGCTGCACGCCTTCGGCCTTGAGGGCGTCGAGTTGCGCCGGGATGGACGGCTGGCCGTAGCGCATGGCGTAACGCACGCTGACGTGGTGTCCGCGCTCTTGCATGGCGGTGCCCAGCGACTGGGCTTGTTGTTCGGTGAAGGCTTTGAGGGGCGAGCCTTGCTCGGTCCAGATGCTGGCGTATTTGGCGGCCGATTTGGCCGGGCGCACGCGCAAGATGATGCCGTGCAGGATCAACCACCAGATGGGCTTGGGAATCTCCACCACGCGGCTGTCGCCCAGAAACTCGGCCAGGTACTTGCGCAGGGCAGGGGCCGTGGGGGCGCTGGGTGTGCCCAAGTTGCAATACAAGACAGCCGTTTTGGCCGCTTGACCATGCTGGAAGGAGGGTTCTTTTTGAAATGCCATGCGGTATTCTCCCACCACCATGATTGACATTTCCCGAATCAAAGCCATTACCCTCGATCTGGACGACACATTGTGGCCCGTCTGGCCCACGATTGGCCGGGCCGAGGCTGTGTTGACCGCGTGGTTGACCGCGCACGCGCCCAGCACGGCGGCGTTGTCGGCAGATGCCGAACTCAAAAAAGCCGTGCGCGCCGAGATCAACGCCCGCCATGCCGACCGGGCGCACGATTTGTCGTTTTTGCGCCTGCAGTCGATTCGCGCCTTGTTGCAGCAAGCCGGTGACCCGGTGCACCTGGCCGAGTCTGCTTTTGAGGCTTTTTTTGCCGAGCGCCAGCGGGTGGACTTGTTTGACGACGCGCTGCCTGCCTTGGCGTTTTGGAGCCAGCGCTACCCGGTGGTGGCCTTGTCGAACGGCAATGCCGACGTGCACCGCGTGGGCATTGGCCAGCACTTTCACGCCAGCGTGAGTGCCCAGTCGCTGGGCGTGGCCAAGCCGGACCTGCGCATTTTTGTGGCCGGTGCCGCAGCGGCGGGTGTGCAGCCCCATGAGGTGTTGCACATTGGTGACGACGCGCATGCCGACTGCGTGGGCGCATTGGCTGCAGGCATGCAGGTCGCTTGGCTCAACCGCGAAGGCCACGACTGGACCCACGGCGACACCCGCCCGCATCTGGAAGTGCGAGACTTGCACGCGCTGTGCGCCAGCTGGCCCGAATACACCTCGTAGGTCGGTGGCTTCGGTCAGTTCTATTGATCCGGCCCGATGAAGTCTTGAAAAATACTCAAAGGATGGTTTTTTTGTGGGAGCCCACCCCTGTGGGCGATGCGTGTGGAACACGCCCTGCAAGCCATCGCCCACAGGGGTGGGCTCCTACAATGTCAGCCATATCCGCATGGTCAATACCAGCATGGGCCATCCAAACTTCATCGGGCCGGATCAGCAGGTCGGTGGTTTCAGCCCCGACATCGTCCTGTGCTGTTCGAATATCAGGAGACAGAGATGACTTTGAAAATTTACGGCATCAGCGCATCCCGCGCAGCACGGCCCTTGTGGGCTGCATTGGAGTTGGGCGTGCCCTTTGAGCACATCGCCATGACCTACAAAGCGGGCGCGACACGCACACCCGAATTTTTGGCGCTCAACCCCAATGGCCACATTCCGGTGGTGTGTGACGAACGCCCCGAAGGCACCGTCACCGTGTGGGAAAGCATGGCCTGCGCCCTCTACATCGCCCGCGTGCATGGCCAGGCCAATGGCCAGTCGATCACTCCCGCCAATGCCAGCGAAGAAGCCGAAGCCCTGCGCTGGAGCTTTTGGACGGTGACCGAGGTGGAAAAAGACGCACTCACCGTGCTGATGCACCGCATGGCCATGCCCTCCGACCAGCGCAAGCCCGAGCTGGCCGAGCAAGCCGAAAACCGCTTGAAGGTCCCCTTGGCCGTGCTGGAGGCGCATCTGCAAGCCCAGCATGCCCATGGCCAGGCGCATTTGGCAGCCGATCGTTTTACCGTGGCCGATGTGTGTGTGGCCAGCGTGGCCAACTGGATTCGCCCGGCCCCAGGCTTGCTGGCGCAATTCCCGGCGGTTTCGGCTTGGCTTAATGACTGCATGTCGCGCGAGGCCCAAAAGCGCGTGCGGACGCTGCCTTAAGGAATGAGCCTGCTGGCCCAGGTTTCAAAACCGCCCCAACGCCTGCATCTTCCACGCCAACCACAGCTTGCGCAGCGGCGTGAGCGCGATGCGCTGGTGCAGCACCTGATAGCCCGAGGCTTCGATCTCGCGCAGCAAGGTGCGGTAGATGCTTGCCATCATCAGACCCGGTTTTTGGGCGCGGCGGTCGGCCGCAGGCAGCAGGGCCAAGGCTTCGTCGTACAGGGCGTGGGCGCGTTCGGTCTGGAACTTCATCAGCGCGGTGAAGCGGTCTGAGTAGTCGCGCTGCATCAGTTCGTTGGCTTTGACGCCAAAGCGTTGCTGCTCATCGAGCGGCAGGTAGATGCGCCCGAGCATGGCGTCTTCGCCCACGTCGCGGATGATGTTGGTCATCTGAAAGGCCAGGCCCAGTTTGTGCGCATAGGCCGTGGTCGCCTCGTCGGTTTGGCCAAAGATGCGGGCGGCGACTTCGCCCACCACACCAGCCACCAGGTGGCAATATTTTGTGAGGCCCGCAAAGTCCAGGTAACGGGTTTGGTTCAGGTCCATCTGGCAGCCTTCGATCACGGCCATCAGGTGGCGGCTTTCAATGCCGAAGTTGGGGGCCAGGGGCATGAGGGCGTGCATCACCGGGTGGCTGGGCTGGCCTGCGTAGGCTTGTAGCACTTCTTTTTGCCACCAGGCGAGTTTGGTCGCGGCCACGCCGGGGTCTTTGATCTCGTCGACCACGTCGTCCACTTCGCGGCAGAAGGCATAAAAGGCGGTGATGGCCGCACGGCGCTCGGGCGGGAGGAACAGGAAGGCGTAATAAAAGCTGCTGCCCGAGGCGGCGGCTTTTTGCTGGACGTAGTCTTGCGGGCTCATGGGCTGGGATTCTCGCATTCAAAGCGCAGGATCAAGGCTGCGGCTGGACGGACAGTTGGAGAAATTCTCTTTGCAGAACGGCAGCAGAGCCGAGGCCCAAGGCGATGCGCCAGAGCAGGGCGCGTACTTCGTGGCGCGGCATTTTGACGCGCTGGTTCAGGGCCGAAGGTCCGGCATGGCGCAGCAGGGCCACGGTGCGCGCACCAATCAGGGCGGGCAGGGCGCTGGCCAGACGCAGCCGCAAGGGCTTGAGCGCCAAGGCGTAGCGCATGCCGTCGGCCAGTTGGGCCTGGGTGTGATTCAGCCACTGGGTGTAGAGCGGGGCCAGGGCGTGCAGTGTGTCTGCATCAGGCGTTTGGGCTGCTTCGGCCAAAAGTTCTGGCGTCAAACCCGCCAGCCTCAGTGTCTCCTCCGGCAAGTAGCAGCGGCCAGCGGCGAGGTCCGCTCCGGCATCGCGAACGATGTTCAGGCGCTGCAGGCCCATGCCGTATTCCCGCCCGATGCGCAGCATCTCGGCCTGCGGCAGCAAGCTGTAGCCGGGCAGGTGGCGGCCGCACAGCTCGGTCCAGAACTCGCCCACGCAACCGGCCACCAGCCAGGTGTAGTCGGCCAGTTCGGCTTCGGTTTGCAAAGCCTGCAGGCCTGGGCCAAAGCGGGTCATGTCCAGCTGTTGGCCCCGTGTGATGTGGCCCAGCACTTGGCGCACGCTGGCTTGGTCGTCTGCAGGCAGGGTGTGCAAAAGCGGCAGGCATTGGGGCAGGGCCTGCATCAGGGCGCGCTCGTGCGGGTCGGTTTGTTGTGCGGCAAAGGCCTGGGTCAGGCGGGACAGCTCGCGGCTTTCTTCGGCTGAAATGTCCTGCGCGGCAATCGTTTGCGTCATGAGGTCCAGCAAGATCTGCCGCTCAGCCAGGGGCAGGGCGGTGGTGTCGGCCACCGTGTCAGTGGCGCGGGCCAACAAGTAGCCGACGGCCACCGGGGCTTGCAGGACTGGGGGCAACAGGCGAATGGACAGGTCAAAAGAGCGCGAGACCTGCCGCAGAAGGTTTCGTTGCTCTGCGGACAGACCGGAGCGCTGTGGCTTCGAAAATAAGGGGTGTTTGAACATGGTCAATGGGTATTGTCGCTTGACAGCTGGGCCTGCATTGAATAGATTACTAACCGGTCAGTCATTATTTTTCCTGAGAAACCCATGCCCTCTTCCCTGTCACTCGCCGCACGGCGAGTTTTCCATTGGTGCGCCCTTGCGGCCTTTTTGACCACTTTGTTGGCCTGCTCCAAATCCGAAGCGCCACCAGCGCCTTTGCGCTCGGTCAAGTTGCTCACGGTGTCCGCCACCGATCTGGCTGTGGGCGGTGAGTTTTCTGCCGACGTGCGGGCGCGTGTGGAGTCCCGGCTGGGCTTTCGGGTGGGTGGCAAACTGGTGCAGCGGCCTGTTGAGGTGGGGCAACGGGTGGCCGCTGGGCAGTTGTTGGCCTTGATTGACGCGCAAGACTACCAATTGGCCGCGCAGGCAGCCCAAGCGCAGGTGAGTGCTGCGCAAAGCCAGCGGGATTTGGCAGCAGCAGACTTCAAGCGCTTTGAGGCCCTGACCGCACAAAATTTCATCAGCGGTGCCGAGTTGGAGCGGCGCGAGGCCACCCTGAAATCGGCCGATGCGGCTTTGAACCAGGCCAAAGCCCAAGCGCAGGCGCAAGGCAATCAGGCTGGTTATGCACGTTTGACCGCCAGCCATGCCGGCGTGATCACCGCCATTGAAGCCGAAGCGGGGCAGGTGGTCTCAGCGGGTCAACCCATCGTGCGTCTGGCCCATGATGGTCCGCGTGACGCCGTGTTTGCCGTGTCTGAGCAACTGGCTTTGGGCTTGAAAATCGGCCAAAGCATGACGGCCACATTGCTCAGCACGGGTCAGCCTTTGAAAGGAAAAATTCGTGAATTGGCCGCCAGCGCCGATCCAGTGACGCGCACCTATGCCGTCAAACTGGCTTTGGATGCTTCGGCCAATTTGCCCTTGGGGGCCACGGTGAACGTCCATGCTGCCCCCTTGAGCGGGAGCCAAGCTGAAGTGATCAAATTGCCGACCAGTGCATTGCGCCAAGAGGGCGCGGGCAGCGCGGTGTGGGTGCTGGATGAGGCGAGCATGACGGTGAATTTGAACCCGGTGCAGGTGGCCACAGTGGATGGCAACCAGGTGGTGATCAGTGGCGGCTTGAAAGCAGGCCAAAAAGTGGTGTCTGCAGGCGTGCATGTGCTGACCCCGGGGCAAAAAGTCACGGTTTACGTGGACCCCGCTGCCAAGGCTGCAGCACCTACCCCTTCGGGACGGTGATTGGCCATGGCAAGCAACGATACAAAGTTCAACCTCTCGCGCTGGGCGTTGGAGCACCCGGCCTTGACGCGTTACCTGATGGTGGCGCTCATGGTGCTGGGCATGGCGTCCTACTTTCAGTTGGGGCAGGACGAAGACCCACCGTTCACTTTCCGGGCCATGGTGGTGCGCACCTACTGGCCAGGGGCCACGGCTCAGCAGGTGGCCGAGCAGGTCACTGACAAGATTGAACGCACCCTGCAGGAAGTGCCTTACTCGGACAAGATCCGCAGCTATTCCAAGCCGGGTGAGTCGCAAATCATTTTGGAGCTCAAGGATTTCTCTAAACCCAACGAAGTGCCGCAGGTTTGGTATGCCGTGCGCAAAAAAATTGGCGACATGCGTGGCACTTTGCCGCCGGGCGTGGTGGGGCCGTTTTTCAACGACGAATTTGGCGATGTGTATGGCGTGATCTACGCCCTCAGCAGCGATGGCTTCAGTTTGGCCGAGGTCAAAGTCCAAGCCGACCGCATGCGACAAACCCTGTTGCGGGTGCCCGATGTGGCCAAGGTCGAGTTGTTTGGCGTGCAAGACGAAAAGGTCTTCGTCGACATGTCGCAAAAAAAGATCGCGCAAATGGGCTTGGACATGGGCTCGGTCTTGGCGCAACTGAGCCAGCAAAACGCGGTCGAGTCGGCGGGCACTTTGCAGTCGCCCCAAGACGTGGTGCAGGTGCGAGTGGGTGGTCAGTTTCAAAACCTGGACGATGTGCGGGCCATGCCGATCCGTGGCGGCTCGGGCACGCAACTGCGTTTGGGGGACATTGCCGAAGTCAGCCGGGGCTATGTGGATCCACCCACCGTCAAAGTGCGACACGACGGTGAGCAAGTCATAGCGCTGGGTGTGAGCATGACCAAGGGCGGGGACATCATCGCCTTGGGCAAGGCCCTGAAAACCAGCACGCAGCAGTTCGAGGCCCAGTTGCCGGCGGGCATCACGCTGAAACAAGTGCAAGACCAGCCTTCGGCCGTGTCCAACTCGGTCAACGAGTTCATCAAGGTCTTGATCGAGGCCGTGGTGATTGTGCTGGCCGTGAGCTTTTTGGCGCTGGGCTTGCACAGACGCCCGGGTGAACACCCCTTGTGGCGACGCTGGACGCTGGATGTGCGGCCGGGGTTGGTGGTGGGCATCACCATTCCTCTGGTGCTGGCGGTGACCTTTTTGGGCATGAATTACTTTGGCATCGGGCTGCACAAAATTTCGCTGGGATCGCTGATCATTGCGCTGGGCTTGCTGGTGGACGACGCCATCATTGCGGTTGAGATGATGGTGCGCAAGATGGAAGAGGGTTACGACAAGTTTCGCTCGGCCACTTTTGCCTACGAGCTCACCGCCATGCCCATGCTGACGGGCACCTTGATTACCGCCGCAGGCTTTTTGCCCATTGGTTTGGCCAAGTCTGTCACGGGTGAATACACCTTTGCCATCTTTGCGGTCACCGTGATCGCCTTGATCGTCAGTTGGGTGGCGTCGGTGTATTTTGTGCCTTATTTGGGCGCATGGCTGCTCAAGCCGCCATCGCATGCCGTGGCCGAGAACAGCCATGACAGCGCCGAAATGTTCAATACGCCGTTTTACCGACAGTTTCGCGCTTGGGTGACCTGGTGCGTCACCCACCGCTGGAAGACCATTGGCATCACCATCGCTTTGTTTGTGCTGGGCATCGTGGGCATGGGCAAGGTTCAGCAGCAGTTCTTCCCCGACTCCAGTCGCCCAGAAATTCTGGTGGACCTGTGGCTCCCCGAAGGATCGCCCTTTGGTGCCAGTGAAGAGGTGGCCAAGCGGGTTGAAAAACGCTTGGCACAAGAACAGGGCGTGAGCTCGGTGACCACCTGGGTGGGCTCAGGCGTTCCTCGTTTTTACCTGCCCATGGACCAGGTTTTCCCACAAAGCAATGTGTCCCAACTGATTGTTTTGCCCCAAGATTTGCAGGTGCGAGAAGCCTTGCGCATCAAACTGCCCGCTTTGTTGGCGCAAGAGTTTCCCGAGGTGCGCGGTCGCGTGAAACTGCTGCCCAACGGGCCACCTGTGCCTTACCCGGTGCAGTTTCGGGTGGTGGGCACAGAACCTTCGGTTTTGCGCCAAAAGGCCGAAGAGGTCAAAGCCGCCATGCGCTTGAACAACAACACCCGTGGCGTGAACGACAACTGGAACGAGTCGGTCAAAACCGTGCGCTTGGAAATGGACCAGGCCAAGGCCCGTGCCTTGGGTGTGAGCAGTCAGTCCATTGCGCAGGCTTCGCGCACCTTGCTGTCGGGCACACCGGTAGGCCAGTTCCGTGAGGGGGACAAGCTGATTGACATCGTTTTGCGCCAACCTCTGAACGAGCGAGATGCATTGTCTGATTTGGGGCAGGCCTATGTCCCCACCGCCTCGGGCAAATCGATTCCCTTGCTGCAGATTGCCAAACCCGTCATGGGCTGGGAGCCCGGGGTGATGTGGCGCGAAGGCCGTCAATATGCCATCACGGTGCAGTCGGACATTGCCGAAGGCTTGCAGGGCGCCACGGTCACGGCGCAGCTCAAGCCCGAGCTCGACAAGCTGCAAGCCCAATGGGTGGCCAAAGGGGAGATGGATTACCGCATCCAAGTGGCGGGCGCGGTAGAGCAAAGCTCCAAAGGATCGGCTTCCATTGCGGCGGGTGTGCCCATCATGTTGTTCATCACCTTCACTTTGCTGATGTTGCAGTTGCAAAGTTTTAGCCGCTCGGTGTTGGTGTTCTTGACAGGCCCCTTGGGTATGGCGGGCGTGGCCGCATCTTTGTTGGCCTTGGACCGCCCGTTTGGCTTTGTGGCCCTGTTGGGCGTGATTGCGCTCATGGGCATGATCCAGCGCAATTCGGTGATTTTGATCGACCAGATCGAGCAAGACCGTGCTGCAGGGGTGGAGCCTTGGATGGCCATTGTCGAGTCGGCCGTGCGTCGCCTGCGCCCCATTGTGCTGACGGCCGCGGCCGCTGTGCTGGCCATGATCCCACTGTCGCGCAGTGTGTTCTGGGGGCCGATGGCGGTGGCCATCATGGGCGGCTTGATTGTCGCTACGGCTTTGACGCTGCTGGCGCTGCCAGCCATGTACGCGGCCTGGTTCAAAATTGAGCGCCCCAATCAAGCCCGCGCCTGAATCTAGCCCCCTGAAGCGGCTAAAATAGAAAGTTGACCGATTTCAACTGGGCGGTCAGGTGCGTCAGGTGGCTTTAGGGCCACGAGATGGACCTGTCGCCCTTTTTGTTTGGACTGCGCGGGTGGCGAAATTGGTAGACGCACCAGGTTTAGGTCCTGACGGTGGCAACACTGTGCGGGTTCGAGTCCCGCCCCGCGCACCAACCGACTTGTGGCCAAAGGGGCAACCCGGCGGCCTGAG
>JBIKQY010000328.1:0-3508 GCA_044349465.1 Limnohabitans sp.
ATCGATGACGAGGACGGCGGTTTGCACAGGCTCTCCTTTCTATACGGATATGAGCTTGCCTGAGGCTGGTTTTTCGGGAGCGATGCCTTGGGCCTTGAAGTCTTCCAAAAAATCATCCATCGCCACTTCAAATTCATTTCGAAGCTCTGACACGGTTTCACCGTGAAAACTGATGATGCAGCGCAGGCCCAAAACACGGCCCACAAAAAGGTTGTCCCGCTGATCGAACTCGATGCGGGCCAAATAGTTCTTGTACGTCATGGTGTTCATGGATGGACTCCGATTCTTTCTAACAGCTCGCGCACATCTTCCACTTGATACCGCTTGGCCTCTTTGCCTGGATGGGGACGATGGCAGCGCCATTGCTCATCTCTGAGGGTGATCTTGACGCGAGAACCTTCACGTTCATGCGCATACCACTTGGTGATCAGACCCCATGAAATTTGGATTGCTACTGTAAGTCAGTCATGCGTTTTTTTGTAGGAGCCCACCCCGTTGGCGATGGTTTTCAGGGCGTGTGCCACGCCCATCGCCCACGGGGTGGGCTCCTACAAAATAGCGATCACTTACCCGTTTTTTTAAGACTTCAAGGGGCCTGATCGATAGCACGATTTGGATTTTTAGCCAGCCTTCGTTCGGGAACAGCCTTGCGCTGACCGCCATGCTGATCAGCATCGATTTCAGGCGGTGACGATCCACCCCTCCAGCGGATCACACGGCGGCAAGCCGTATTGCGGGTGTCCGGCTTCGTGCTGTTGCTGCGCCCAAGCCGCTTGCATCAGGCACAGGGTGGCGTCAAGTGCGTCGCCGCTCGGGTCGTCAGCCAAACGCCCCAGCAGCGCGTTGCTGGCCACCAAGCGCAGGCCCAAGCGGGTTTGGCCGCGCTCCAAAGCGCTCAGCAACTCGCGCCTGGCCAGCAATCGCTCTGGCGTTTGTTTGACTTTGTCGTCGCTTTTGTAGCTTTGGTTGCCCAGCACCTCACGCGCCAGCAGGCCGGGGTAGGCCTCCAGCGCCACGCGGCGCTCATCACCTGCGTGAAGGCCTGGCAGGTGCACACCCGCTTGGCGCAGCAGCGGCACACCCGCGTGCAGCATGTAGGCCACGGGCGGGTTGACCCATTTCATGGAGGGGCTGGAGCCTGCGGGATGGTCGGCGGCGCGGTGGGCAAACTTGCCGCCCACGGGGCGGTCGTTGCAAAACGCTGCAAACTGCTCGCGAATTTGGGCACGCTCCAAGGCGCAGTAATGGTCCATGCAGGCGGCCCAGTCGGTGGGCCAACGCAAGGTTTCGACCAGCTCTCGCGGCAAGCCAAAAGGCAAATCAAAGCCGCCCACCCAGTCGGCAGGCTGCGCCAACCAGTTACCAAAAGCGACCAGCGTGTCAAAGGTTTGCAGCGCCTGAAGTTGCACCCTGCCCTGCCGGGCTTGGCCCAGCGCCAGCACGATGGGTTTGCGTTTGCTGGGGCTGCTGGAGAAGTCGCAGCCGATCAAGTTGGCGGGGGTTGCGGTGTGTTCCATGTCCAGTCAGCCTAAGCCCAAAGCCATGACACCTGCGGCGATCAAGGCAGCACCAGCGATGCGCGCCCCCCGGTCTTTCTCTCCCAGCAAATGCCCGCCCAGCAAAGCCGCAAACAGCATGGACACCTCACGCGCCGGGGCCACATGCGACAGCGGCGCCACCTGCAGGGCGTACAACACCAGCACATAGGACACGGGACTGAAGATACCGACTATCAAAGCGTAGCGCCTTTGCTGCAGCCACAGCGCCCACACAGCCGGTCGGTCGCTCAGCAAAGTGGGCGTCAAAAAAACCAGGCGCACCAAGTTGCCAAAGTAGTCCACCAAAATGGGCGACATCAGCGCCACCTTGACGGCATAACCATCGACCACGGTGTAGCTGGCGATGAACAGGCCAGTGATGCCGCCATAAAAAATGCCGGTACGCACGCGCGCTTGCTGCTGCGGGTCTTGCGCGGCTTGCCAAAGCCCCGGGCCACCCGCGATGAGAAACACACCGCCCACCACGCCCAAAATGCCCACCAGTCCCAGCGCCGAAATTTTCTCTCCCAAGAAGAAAATCGCCACCATGGACGACAGCAGTGGCCCCGTACCCCGCGCCAGCGGATAGACCACCGTGAGGTCGGCCTTTCGGTAGCCGCGCAGCAGCACGATGAAATAAACGATGTGCAGCAAGGCGCTGGCCAGCACCAAGGACCACTCGAGCAAGCCCCAGGCGGGCACCTGCTGCCAGCCCACCCACAGGCCCACGGGTGCCCAAAAAACCATCAGCACCACCGAGGTGAAGGCGACAAAACGCACGTCGCCCCCGACCTTTTTGGCAGCGATGTTCCAACAGGCATGGATGAAACCGGCCAGAACAACCAGGGCAAGCGCACTCAAGGGCATGGACGTGAAAAAGCCCCTTGCGGGGCTTGGGGTGAAGTGGGTTTAAGCCCGGCCAATGATGGACGCGGTGGCCATCAGCTCTTCGAGCAAGGCCAGTGAGACTTTGCCCGACACGTTGTACGGGTCGAGTTCGGCGCGCTCAGAGTATTTGAGCAAGATGTTGGTGTTCACACGCGAGGCATCCACCTGTCCCATGGTCCAACCGCCGAAGCGGCGCTCAGAGATTTCCTCGTAATGCAACAGCACCACGTCCTTGTGGCGCGCATCTTTCTGGATGTGGCCATACAACTCGCTCACGGCGTTGCGCCCACCTTCGATGGCCTGCAAAAAGATACCACCGCCGTAACACAGGATGCCGGTGATGCCACTGGTTGGGTTGAACTGTCGAGATTGGGCCAGGATCGATTCGATCGTTTCAGGACGGGCATCGACCGTGCGGCTGGCGTAAAGCAAACGGACCAACATGGTTTCAGTTCCTTCCAGGAATCAGTGACAAAAATTCACGACGCAGGTTCACGTCCTTGAGGAACGCACCACGCATGACCGAGTTGATCATCTTGCTGTCCATGTCCTTCACACCGCGCCAGCCCATGCAGTAGTGGCTCGCTTCCATGACGATGGCCAGGCCATCGGGCTGGGTTTTGCGCTGAATCAGGTCGGCCAGTTGCACCACGGCTTCTTCCTGGATCTGGGGGCGGCCCATGATCCATTCGGCAAGGCGAGCGTATTTGGACAGGCCAATCACGTTGGTGTGCTCGTTGGGCAGCACGCCGATCCAGATCTTGCCAATCACCGGGCAAAAGTGGTGGCTGCAGGCGCTGCGCACGGTGATGGGGCCGACGATCATCAGCTCGTTCAAGTGCTCGGCGTTGGGAAACTCGGTGATCTCGGGGCCTTCGACATAGCGGCCCTTGAACACTTCCTTCAAATACATCTTGGCCACACGGCGGGCGGTGTCGCCCGTGTTGTGGTCGTTCACCGTGTCGATGACCAAGCTGTCGAGCACACCCGCCATCTTGCCGGTGACTTCGTCGAGCAGTTTTTCCAACTCCCCGGGCTGGATGAACTCGGCGATGTTGTCGTTGGCATGGAAGCGTTTGCGG
>JBIKQY010000329.1:0-3497 GCA_044349465.1 Limnohabitans sp.
CAATGGATCAAATAGCAGCAGGTATTCGCCTTGTGGGTAGCGGTTGGGCACCAGGTAGATGCTGTCCATCTCTTCAGAGGCCATGGCCGCCAAGTGTCCGCCCCATTCGTTGGCTTCGAGCAGCACTTCGTTGGCGATGATGTCGAGCTTCTTTTGTACCTCGCCTTGCACGTTCTCGCTTTCGGCACTGCCCAGCACGCCGCCCAAAGCACCTTTGTTGACAGCGTGGCTGATGCTTTTGCAGGCGCGGGCCACCACTTCGAGCAGCAAGCGCAGGTCAGCCGGAATGTGGCCTTTGTCGCGTTGCTGCTCCACCAAATAGCGGGACAGGGAAATTTTGCTGCTCATATTCGGTCCTTTTGTTCAGGTGCTGCTCAGGGCACGGCCGATGACCTCGCGCACGTCGTTCGACAGGTCTGCTTTGGCTGCCACGCGCTCGATCGCCACTTTCGCCGCGCTGCGGTAGGGCTCGGCCAATCGGCTCCAGCGGTCCATGGCGCGGGCCAGGCGGGCGGCCACTTGCGGGTTGATGGCGTCAAGCGCCAGCACCTGCTCGCTCCAATACACATAGCCTGCCGCGTCGGCCCGGTGGAAACCTGCGGGGTTGGCACTGCAGTAGCTGAAGATCAGGCTGCGCGCGCGGTTGGGGTTGCGCAGGCTGAAGTCGGCATGTTGCATGAGCTGGCGCACACGCGGCAGCACGTCGCCTGCACGGTCGGGCGCACCGGCTTGCAGGGCAAACCACTTGTCGATCACCAGGGCTTCGTGCTGGAACAGCTTGTGGAAGAGGGCCAACGCCTCTTGCGCCAGCGCATGGCCGCTGATCACCAACGCCGACAAGGCGTTGAAACGGTCGGTCATGTTGCTGGCGTCTTTGAATTGCTGGTACACACGGCCAGGCGTCACCGCGTCGCCGTGTTGCACGGCGGCAATGCACAGCATGGTCATGGCCAAACCCGCCAGGGCACGGCGTCCGCTGGACTTGGCATCAGGCGAGTAAGCCCCGTTGTGCTTGTGCGCATCCCAGGCCCACTGCCAGTCGGCTTGGAGCGCGGTAGCCATTTGCAAGCGCATGGCCTCGCGCAGGGCGTGCACGCGCTGCGGGTCCACCACGTCCAGCTGGTCGGCGATGTAGTTTTCAGACGGCAGGGTGAGCGCCAGATCCTTGAAGGCCGCGTCCAGCGTCGGGTGGCGCAGCACATTGCGCAGGGCGACCACCAAGGCGTCGGACAGTACGGGCTGGCCCGTCAGGTCTTTGTTCTGATGGATTGCCACCAGAGCGCTTTGCAGTATCAGGCGTTGGCCAGCTTCCCATTGGTTGAAGGGGTCGCTGTCGTGGGCCAGCAAGATCAGCAGGTCCTCGGCATTCAGGCCGTCTTCGAGCACCACCGGGGCGCTGAAACCGCGCAGCAATGAAGGCACGGGCGCACTGTCGATGTTGGCAAAGGTGTAGCGGGCGCTGGCCTCGGTCAGCACCAGCGTTTGCTGGGTGACGCTGTCGGCTGTACCGGCCAGCTGCAGGGGCAGGGCCTGGCCGTCGCGGCTGAGCAGGCCCAGGGTGACGGGGATGACAAACGGGGCTTTGTTCGACTGGTCGGGTGTGGCGGGGCAGCTTTGGCTGAGCGTCAGGGTGTAGCTGCGCTCGGCCGCGTTGTATTCGCCCGTCGCTTGCAGTCGCGGCGTACCGGCCTGGCTGTACCAATGCTTGAACGTGCTCAGGTGTTTGGCGAGCGCTGAGCCGGGATTGGCATCGGCGATAGCCTGTGCAAAGTCGTCGCAGGTCACGGCTTGGCCGTCGTGGCGCTCAAAGTAAAGCTTCATGCCCTTGGCAAAACCGTCGCGGCCTAGGCTGTCAGAGGGCGTGGCCACCAGCGTTTGCATCATGCGAACGACTTCTGCGCCTTTTTCGTAGATGGTGACGGTGTAGAAGTTGTTGATCTCGACATAGCTGTCGGGTCGCACCGGGTGGGCCATGGGGCCGGCGTCTTCGGCAAATTGCACCGTGCGCAGCACGCGCACGTCTTCAATGCGCTTGACAGCGCGGGCACTGGTCTCGCCCGCCATGTCCTGGCTGAACTCTTGGTCGCGAAAGACCGTGAGGCCTTCTTTGAGCGAGAGCTGGAACCAGTCGCGGCAGGTGATGCGGTTGCCCGTCCAGTTGTGGAAGTACTCGTGGCCAACCACGCTTTCGATGCCGCCAAAATCCATGTCGGTGGCGGTGTTCGGGTTGGCCAGCACGTACTTGGTGTTGAAGATGTTCAGGCCCTTGTTTTCCATCGCGCCCATGTTGAAGTCGCTGGTGGCGACGATCATGAAGCGCTCCAGGTCCAGCGGCAGGCCAAAGCGTGCTTCGTCCCAGGCCACGCTGG
The DNA here is from genome assembly GCA_044349465.1 of Limnohabitans sp. Taxonomy (GTDB): domain Bacteria; phylum Pseudomonadota; class Gammaproteobacteria; order Burkholderiales; family Burkholderiaceae_C; genus Limnohabitans_A. Next base: position 2,370 of record JBIKQY010000329.1, read on the forward strand.
CCATCAGCGAGTTCATCGCGTGTTCGGTCTTGTCCAGGTCGCCTGGGCGCACAAACACTTGCAGCAAGTGATCTTTGCCGCTGCGGCTGCGGATGCGTTGCTCGCGTGCGACCAGCTGACCGGCCACCAGGGCAAACAGGTAGCAGGGTTTTTTGTGCGGGTCGACCCACTTGGCAAAATGACGCCCGTCGTCCAGTGCGCCTTGCTCCACCAGGTTGCCGTTACTCAGCAGCACCGGGTATTTGGTTTTGTCAGCACGCAGCGTGACGGTGTAGCTGGCCATCACGTCCGGGCGGTCCAGGAAATAGGTGATGCGTCTAAAACCCTCGGCCTCGCATTGCGTGAAGAAGGTGCCTTGGCTGACGTACAAGCCCATCAGCTGGGTGTTTTTTTCGGGGTTGCAGGTGGTGAAGATTTCCAGATCGATGGTCTCGTGGCCTTCTGGCAAGTTCTCCAACACCAGTTGGTTGCCGTCCATCTTGAACGAGGTGCCACCGCCGTTGACCAGCACACGCGCCAGGTTCAGGTCTTCGCCATCCAGACGCAGGGCTTGTGCCGCCACATCGGGGTTGCGGCGCAGGCGCATCTTGTTGAGCACCCGGGTTTTGGCCGGGTCCAGATCAAAGGTCAGATCGACGGTATCGATCCAAAAAGCCGGGGCGGTGTACGCCTCGCGCTGGATCGCGGTGGGTTGTCCTTCACGCATCACTAACTCCGTTTTCGTTGAGGTCTGAGCAGCTCAGAGGCCTTGTTTCAGTGAGGCTTCGATGAACGCATCGAGGTCGCCATCGAGCACTTTTTGGGTGGCCGAAATTTCGACGTTGGTGCGCAAATCCTTGATGCGGCTGTTGTCCAGCACATAGCTGCGGATCTGATGACCCCAGCCCACATCGGTCTTTGTGTCTTCCAGCTTTTGCTGCTCTTCCAGACGCTTGCGCATCTCAAAGTCGTACAAGCGCGAGCGCAAGCGTTGCCAGGCGACATCGCGGTTGCTGTGCTGGCTGCGGCCGTCCTGGCACTGGACCACGATGCCCGTGGGGATGTGCGTCAACCGCACGGCCGAGTCGGTCTTGTTGATGTGCTGACCGCCCGCACCACTGGCGCGGAAGGTGTCGGTGCGCACGTCAG
>JBIKQY010000330.1:0-3495 GCA_044349465.1 Limnohabitans sp.
GACCCAAGCCCCCGCCGCTGATGAACTCATGAATGCCTAAGGGCTTTGCTTTTTTGATCCTGGCCCAGTTTTTCAGTGGGCTGGCAGACAACGCTTTTTTGTTGCTGGGCATTTTCTTTTTGCAAGAGCAAGGCTACCCCGTCTGGTGGGCCCCCTTGCTGAAAATGGTCTTCACTCTGTCTTATGTGGTGTTGGCCAGTGTGGTGGGACCCCTGGCCGATGCCTTTCAAAAACGCCACGTCATGATGGCGATGAATGGGCTCAAGTTGTTGTCGGTCGTCTTGTTGTGGACTGGCTTCAGCCCTCTGGTGGCCTTCGCCCTGACCGGCTTTGCGGCCTCTGTCTATGCCCCCGCTAAATATGGCTTGCTCACTGAAACCGTGCCTTCGGGCAGTCTGGTCAAGGCCAATGCCTTTTTGGAGGTGTCGGTGGTGCTTTCAGTTTTGTGGGGTGTGGTGTTGGGCGGTTGGCTGATGGGCTCAGGGTCTTGGGGGGCTGATGTGCCCCCAAAGGTCGTGGCTTGGGCCGCAACCGATTGGCTGGTTGAAACGCAAATCGGTTTTGGTTTGGGCGTGGTCTGTCTGTTGTATGTGTTTTCTGCAGTCCTCAACAGTGGGATGCATGCCCTGCGCTCGCCTAGGCAATCGGCGTGGTCTTGGGCCCATATTCGTTGGTCGGCTTTTTGGGCCAACCATTTGAAGCTGTGGCGAGACCCCTTGGGGGGCGTTTCTTTGCGGGTCACGACGCTCAGCTGGGGTGTGGGGGCTGTGCTGCAGTTCTTGGTCCTGGTGTGGGCGCAAACTCAGGCTGGCTTGACTTTGCAAGCCGGGGCGTATTTGCAGGGTCTGGTGGCATTGGGGGTCATCGGTGGCGCCGTCATGGCGGCACTCACCTGCCGCATCTTTCATGCCCGAAGGCAGAGGGTCTGGGCCGTGGCGCTGGCTTGCTTGATGCCCGCTTTGGCCTTGACACCAAGCTTGTGGCTGGCTGTGCCCATGCTTCTTGTGGCAGGCTGGGCAGGCGGTATGTTGCTGGTGCCCATGAACGCCTTGTTGCAACACCGGGGCCTCAAAATCATGCCGCCTGGGCGATCGATTGCTGTGCAGGGCTTCAACGAAAACCTGAGTGTGTTGGTGATGCTGGGTTTGTACAGCCTGCTGCTGTCCTGGGATTGGCCGCTGCTGGCCATGATGCTGTGCTTGTCATTGCCCTTGTGGGTCGCCGCTTTGCCTTGGCGTCGCATGGCAGCCATGCGGGGCTCATCGCTCAGTTAGTGCACTCGTTAGGACCCGTCGGAACATGCTCTCCACCTCGTTGGCGATGCTGGACCATTCCCATTTTCGAATGCTGGCCGCCGCGTTCAATCGAGTCGCGTCCAAGGTTGAGGCTTTTTGGGTGATGGCCAAGGCACGCAAGACAAAGCGTTGCGCATCCTCACCAGGAACAAGCCAGCCATTGCGCTCATCGTCGATGACTTCTTTGGCGGCGGCGCAATCAAATGCCAAGACTGGAGTGCCGCTGGCCAGGGCTTCCAAGGTCACGTTGCCAAAGGTTTCGGTGAGGCTGGGGAACATGAACAAATCGGCACTGGCGTAGGCCACGGCCAATTGCGCGTGTGTGGCCATGCCCATGAAGATGGCATCCGGGCAATCGGTTTGAAGTTTGGCCCGGTAGGGGCCATCACCACAAAACACCAATTTGACTGCACGGTTGTTCTGCTTTAAAGCTTGGTAGCTTTTGACCGTCAAATCCAGATTTTTTTCTGCCGCGAGGCGCCCGACCGACAAGATGACCACAGTCTTGTCATCGACTTGCCACTGGTTTCGCAAGCTGGTGCTGCGTTTGTCGGGTGTGAACAGCTGTGTGTCCACGCCGCGTGCCACCACTTGGAGGTTGTGAAACCCCAAGATCTTGAGCTGGTCGTGCATGGCCTGGGTCGGCACCATGGTGCACAAGGTGCGGTTGTGGAATTTTCGCAAGTAAGCCACGATGGGTTTTTGCAGCCAACCGACGCCATAGTGTTTGCTGTAGCTTTGGAAATTGGTTCTGAAGTCGGAGGTGACGGGCAAACGCAAGACCCTGGCCGCTTGCAGGGCCGACCAACCCAGCGGCCCCTCTGTGGCGATGTGGACCAAGTCGGGCCGCTGCAAACTCCAGGCCTGGATCAGTGACTTTTTGCTGGGAAACCCCAGCTTGAGCTGTGGGTAACGTGGAATAGGCATGCCCTTGAGCAGCAGCTCAGTCCAGCCTTCCCGGTGGCTTTCGGTTTCATGGCGGTCTTGCCGGGGGCGGATGAGCTGGATCGCGTGTTGGCGTTGGCTCAGCTCTTGGATCAAACGCGACAGGGTCAGTGCAACGCCATTGACCTCGGGGGGCCAAGTTTCAGTCACCACCGCAATGCGCAGCGGGGCGTTGGCGGGCACAAAGTTTTCGACCAAAAAGGACGCGTTGTCTGATTCAAGCATGCCCCAATGGTGAACCCGGGTTTTAACAGTTTGATGACAAAAGGCGTGTCATTGTTTTTTCACACGAATTGATGATGATCTTCATACATTCAACTAGAGGGGTTCATGTGAAAGATTTCTTGAAAGCTTTGGAAGTTCAGCGTTGGGACGATCACCGTTATTACCACCATTGCCGCATCAACCAGTCCCTGCACTTGCTCAGTGCCATGGCTTTTGTGGTGGCTTACGGCATGTTGTGGATCGATCCGGCCATGGCCGCGTTGCTGGCCTGGATGGTCTCCATGACCTCCAGACAAGCCGGTCACTTCTTCTTTGAACCCTTGGGCTATGACCACGTCAACGAAGCCACGAATGATTTCAAGGAAGAGATCAAGGTGGGTTACAACTTGCGCCGCAAGGTGGTGCTCTTGAGTGTCTGGGCCCTCTTGCCTTTGGGCATTTACATGAATCCTGGTTTCATGGGCTTGCTGCCTGTGCATGAGACCTGGTTTGAGTTTTTGCGGGCTGTGGGTTATGCCTGGCTGTATTTAGGTGCTGCAGCTTTGCTGTTTCGCACGGTGCATTTGTTCTTTCTGCACGACGTGCAAACCGGACTGGTCTGGATGACCAAGATCATCACCGATCCCTTCCACGACATTTACCTGTACCACAGGGCGCCTTGGCAGTTGTTGCGCGGTGAGCGCTTCGCTGACAGCACGCTGCACACCGGCCGCTGAAAGTTGAGAACCCCGGTTCACTGTGCATCAGTGAACCGGGGTTTGTCTTCAGCGAAACAGTGTTTCTTTCAGGATGCTGCGGCGGATGGATTTGTTGGTGATCTCTGGCGCATGCCACCACCAGCCGTCGCGCTGCATGTCTTGACAAGCCAGTACAAACTTTTGAAGCACCGCTTCAAAGTCAGCATCGCTGTAGTTGAGGCTGAAGATCAAACGACCTGTTCCCACCCAACTGAGCGCCAATCCATGCAGCCTGAGGTAGTACTGCAGCATCCAGTTGTACCGGCTGGGCTGGGTGTAAAAGAGTGTCCAGA
>JBIKQY010000332.1:0-3489 GCA_044349465.1 Limnohabitans sp.
TGCCCGGCATCGTGCGCAGCAGCGACCTGGCGGTGCTCATGCCGCGCAACTTTGCGCAAGGCTTTGCGCAGGCGGGCGCGCTGGCCATCATCGAGCCCGATTTGCCCTTGCGCGATTTCACCGTGTCCATGCACTGGAGCCAGCGCTTTGACAAAGACCCATGCCTGCAGTGGCTGCGTGCCAAAGTGGCCCAGTTGTTCAGCACCCCCACACCATGAGCACTTTCAAACCTTATTTGAGTGCCATCGAAGCCCCCAGCCTGGCCGATGTGCAAGCTGGGCAAGGCCTGACTCTGCTGGAATTTGGCACCGAATGGTGCGGTCACTGCCGCGCCGCTCAGCCGGTGATCGCCCAGGCATTGGCCGCGCAGCCGCATTGGCAGCACTGCAAAGTCGAAGACGGCTCCGGCCGCCCTTTGGGCCGCAGTTACCGCGTCAAGCTGTGGCCCACCTTGGTGCTGTTGCGCGATGGGCAGGAGGTGGGGCGGTTGGTGCGGCCTGCGGGGGCGCAGGACATTGAAAGCGCGATGTCAAAGGCTTGACGGGGTGGTCGGTCACCTGTTGATTCGGCCTGATGAAGTTTGAATGGCCCATGTTTTTGTCGATCAAGTGGATCCATTGGTCTTTGTAGGAGCCCACCCCGTGGGCGATGGCTTGCAGGGCGTGTGCCACACCCATCGCCCACAGGGGTGGGCTCCGACAAAAAGCGATCCGTTGCATGCCGTTCAAGACTTCAAGGGGCCGAATCAGCGATCTGGTCAATGGCAACCTTCCCGTGAAGGTCGATACAGCCTTGCCAGTTGTTCGGTGCTGACAAGTCTTCGCCTTCAGGTCGCTAAACTGGCATCCTCTCAAAACCTCCCTGCGCATTGAGCGTGGCATCCAGACGGATCAAACCCACCATGTTTGAAGAAAACATTGACATCGCCATGCGCCGCCTGATGGACGGCGAATCTTTGGATGATTTTTGTGACTGGTTTGTCAAGGCCAAACTGGCCGAGCCCGCCGTCCTGCAGGGCATGCCGGATGTCCCTCTTGCCGATCTGGCCCGCAGTTTGCGCCATGTGGCGCGGCAGTTTTGGGGTCAGATGCCTTATCCACCGAACCGCTGGCGAGCACGCGGTTTGCCCAAAACAGAGCGCAACGGGCCTTGTCATTGCGGCTCGGGCCGCAAATTCAAGCAGTGTTGCGCCGAGTTTGAGCACGCGCCGTTGGCGCTGACGACCGAGTCCTTGCAAGTGTTGGCGCTGGAGCACGCTGCGCCCGAGTGGTTAACGGGCGACAAGCTCAAGGAGGTGCCTGCACTGGCCTTGGGTCACGCAGCCATGGGCTGGAACGATGCGGGCGAGCGGGAGCGCACGATCCGCCTGCTGGGCCCCATGTTTGTGGACCTGAAGGCGCTCGATGAGCGCCATGAAGTTGTTTTTGATGCCTATGTGGATGCCTTGCAACAACAGGGTCAAGAGATTGAGCGGCGGGACTTGATCGACCGTATCGCACAGCACCCCAACAAGGCGCTGGCCACTGCGGCACGCACTCGGTTGGTGAGCATCCTGGCCGATCAGGGCGAGATGGACCAAGCCTGGCAACTGTTTCAGGAGACCAGCCGCTTCAATCCCAATGACCCGCAACTGTGGCACCTGGAATTGAGCTTGCTCTTGGCCCAAGGGCGCCAAGATGAAGCCCGCCTGCGGGCCCCCTTGTTGGCGGCGCGTGCACGAAAGGCGGGCATGGACGAATTGGCCGATGTGCTGCTGGGCATGGCCGAGGCTGGCATGGGCTTTTTGCGCGATGCGGCTTTTGACGAGGTGGACGATCTGTATGAAGAGGCGTTGGTCGCGCTGACCGACGCTGTGCCCGAGCAACTCGATGAGAAGGTGCTGCACAGCCTCTACACGGTTAAGGTTTCGCCACAGGACGAGGGCGGTGTGCGTGTTGATGTGGCCTGGGTCGAGCCGGTCAAAAAAATGGCCGATGTGTACCGGCTCTGGCAACGCAGCTTTGTTGTGGGCAAGCCGGACATGACCTGGCTCAACGGGGATGTGGAGGGCTTGATCGAGGCCTTGCCCGAGGTGCTGGCGTTTTTGAAAAAGAACCCCCTGGCTTGGTACAGCGCGGATGTGCTGGACGATCTGTTGATGACGGCTTTGACCTTGTGTGATGACGAGTCGCCAACACCGGTGCTGGACGGGGCGCAGCGACTGGCCAACCATGCCGTGGCCGTTTTGCGCAGCTTGGCGGGGGGTGCCCAGATCCACTGGGCTGTTCAGGCGCACCGGCCCATGCTGCGCTGCCTGGCCATGGCGGTGGAGTTGGCGCAGATGCGGCTCGATGAGCCAGTGGCCATCGATTACCTTAATTTGGGCTTGGCCCTCAACCCCAACGACAACCATGGCTGGCGCACCGTGCTGGCCACTTTGCTCATGGAACGGGGCGAATTCAAGGGTGCACTGACCCTGATGGACCGTTATCCGCAGGACATGCCACCCGCCGACCATCGGCGAGCGCTGGCCCTGTTCAACCTGGACCGCAAAGCCGAGGCCGAGGTCGTTTTGCGTGATGCTCACAGTGCCTACCCCCTGTATTTCAAGGCCTTGCTGCCCAAAGTCATGGACGCACCGCCTGTAGAAGATGAGCGAGGGTACATGCTGGGGAGCGCAGAGGCGGCTTGGCACTTTCGGATCGAATCCCGTCACCTTTGGGTGGCCACTGGGGCGCTGGCCTGGGCGCAAGGCTTGCAGTTGCCTGAGCCTTTGGCTGTCAAGCCGAAGAAGCCTGCCAAACCACCCCAACCCGCGCCTTCCAAAAAGGCCGGGGGAAAGGCCAGTGGTGCTGCGGGCATGATGGTCTTGGGCGATGATTTCAGCCCAAAACAAGAAAAGTATTTGCGCAAAATATGCAGCGATTACCCACGCTTGCATGGCTTTTTACAAGGTGTGGCCTGGTCGCCTCAAGTGCTCATGCCCAATGCCTGGATAGGCGCTGCCATGAACATGCACGACCGGATGCCCAACAGCCGCAGCGAAGCCACTGCCACCAAAGCTTTGCATGATGCGGTGAATGCCACGATGACTTTGTGCAACCACCTCAACCAGACTGTGATCGATCATTTGGGCCATGCCCAGCCTGGCTTGGACTTTGTGCGGGCTGTGGTGGGTGATGAAGAAGCGGCCGCCTTGTCGTGGGCAGCGGGCTTTTTAAAAGGCAGCGAAACTGCTGCGGCCGGGTGGGCGCGTCATGGCCATAAGGTGGTTGGGGTGACGGGCAGCTTCGGGCGTTTGCGTGGCTTGGCGGTGCGTGCTGAACTGTTGCGCATGCAGTCCAGGGTGACCGACGACCAGGGTCGGCCGATTTTGCAAGCGCTGACCGATCAGCCTGCGGCCTGGTCGGACCTGCAAACCGCCTTGCATGACCTGTGGCCCGTGGTCAGGCAGGCGCGTTTGGCGGGGATGCATCGAGGTTAATCCACTGACGCGCGCAGGGATGCAGG
>JBIKQY010000333.1:0-3481 GCA_044349465.1 Limnohabitans sp.
AAAACCTGTTTGCGCTGGTGCGCACCCCGCCTCATTCAAAGCCGTGTCCCATGCCCCAAGCCCTTCGCCCCCCTTCTTTGGACCCCGTGGCCGCTGCCCGCTGGCAAGCTTTGCCCATGCTGGCTGTGCAGTCGCCTTGGCTGCATGAAGAGGTGGCCACGCGCATGCAAGAGCGCTTGGACTTTATCAAGCTGCAGCCCCAGCAATGGGTCCATTGGGGACCGCTGCGCGGTGGCCTGGCGGCGCAACGTGCGCTGGAGAAGCGCTACCCCAAGGCGCAGGTGTGGCTGGCCGGAGAGCCCCCAGCGCACGCCCATGTCACCCAGCAAGCGCTGCAAGCCCCCTGGTGGCAGGCCCAGCACTGGTTTGGGTCCAAGCGGCGCCAGGGTTTGCCACCTGATCACTCGGTGCACATGGTCTGGGCCAACATGCACCTGCATGCCAGTGCTGAGCCCCAGGCCTTGCTGCAGACCTGGCACCAGGCCTTGGCGGTCGATGGTTTTTTGATGTTTTCTTGTCTGGGGCCTGACACGCTGCGCGACTTGCGTCATGTCTATGCCCAGGCTGGCTGGCCCGAGCCCGCGCACGCGTTCACCGACATGCACGATTGGGGTGACATGTTGGTGGAAGCCGGTTTTGCCGAGCCCGTCATGGACATGGAGCGCATCACCTTGACGTATGCCAGCCCTGACACTTTGCTGGCCGAGTTGCGCGGACTGGGGCGAAATTTGCATGTTCAGCGCTTTCAGGGCCTGCGTTCTCGCCAATGGCGTGAACGATTGTCTGAGGCTTTGCTGGCGCTGGCCCGTCCCGAAGAGGGCGGACGCCTGTCCTTGGGCTTCGAGATCGTTTACGGCCACGCCCTGAAGCCTCAGCCGCGCATGAAAATGGCCGCAAAAACCGAAATTGGACTGGATCAGATGCGACTTATGCTGCATTCGGGTGGGGGTATAGACGGCAAAGTTTGAGATCTGTCAAAAGATGGTTTGATCTCAGGTAAAATCCGCCCGTTTTGTCCACAGAACATGCTTGACAGGGTGTTAGGTTATTGAAAGTTGACGGATGTCAAATCAGGCTTACCAATTCGCGCAAGTGTCGGGCCCTGCTGTTCAATGGCGGCTCAAACGCAATTGCTCGGTTACACCGGCCCAGTTGGGCTGGATGTATCTGTCGCTGTGCACGCTGTCCTTGGGCATCGGGGTGTTCTTCTGGATGCAGGGGGCCACTTTGGTGCTGGCCTTTGCTGGTCTGGAGGTGGCCGTGGTGGGACTGGCTTTTTTGGCCTATGCCCGCCATGCCGCAGATGGAGAGATGATTTCGCTGCAAGGCAGCAACCTGGTGGTCGAGCTGGAAACGGCGGGCCGCTTGGAAAGGGCTGAATTCGCGCGCCAATGGGTGCGGGTTGAGCCCAAGTCCGGTGACCAAAGCCTGATCGAGTTGTCGGGACAAGGTCAAACGATTGAGGTGGGGCGCTTTATCAGGCCCGAGCTCCGGCAAGTGCTGGCGCGAGAAATCAGGAAGGCATTGCGCTCAGCGTGATGCCGTGTGGCCAGCCGGGCCTGTCCGGTTTGGTCTTGGGTGTGAGTTCAACAGAGTCTTGGAAGTTAGTGAGAACCATGAAGAATATTTCCAACCAATTGGCTTCGCTGCTATCCCGCGCGGGCATTTTTGCAGGCGCTTGGGTGGCTACGGCTGCTCACGCCGTCAACGATTTGCCGGGCGGCCCTGCGGTCAACCAGCTCAATTTGCATCCGCCGGTGACCAAGATTGCCGAAGAGCAGCAATGGCTGCACTGGTTCATGCTGATCATCTGCACCGTGATCTTCGTCGCGGTTTTTGCAGTCATGTTCTATTCCATCTGGAAGCACCGCAAGTCGGTGGGTCACAAACCCGCCACCTTCACCGAGTCCATCACCGTTGAAGTGGTTTGGACGGCCGTGCCCTTCTTGATCGTGATCTTGATGGCTTTGCCCGCCACCAAAGTGCTCGTGGCCCAGAAAGACACCACCAACGCCGACTTGACCGTCAAGGTCACCGGCTACCAGTGGAAATGGGGCTATGACTACATCAAGGGCGAAGGTGAAGGCCTTAGCTACATCTCTACGCTCGACTCTTCGCACCGCGCCATGTCTGACGCAGGCAAGCCAGCCGGCGACAACTACCTGCTCAAAGTGGACAATCCTCTGGTGGTGCCCGTGGGTCAAAAAGTGCGCGTGATCACCACCGCCAACGACGTGATCCACGCCTTCATGGTGCCAGCCTTTGGTATCAAACAAGATGCGATCCCCGGTTTTGTGCGTGACACCTGGTTCCGTGCCGAGAAAACAGGTGACTTCTACGGTCAGTGCGCCGAGTTGTGTGGCAAGGAACACGCCTACATGCCTATCCATGTGAAAGTCCTGTCGGCTGCCGATTACGCAGCATGGGTGAACACCGAGAAGAAAAAGCAAGCCGCCAAAGCCGATGATCCGGCCAAGGTCTGGGCACTGGACGACCTGTCCAAGCGCGGCGAGAAAGTTTATGCATCCAACTGCATTGCTTGTCACCAAGCCACTGGCAAAGTGGCTGGATCGATCAAGGCGCTGGACGGCTCTTCTATTGTTCTGGATGCAGACAAATCCAAGCAAATCGCTGTTTTGCTGAACGGTCAAAACAACGGTGCCATGCCCGCATGGAAGCAGTTGTCAGACACCGAAATCGCTGCTGTGATCACTTACACCAAAAACAACTGGTCCAACAAGACCGGGCAAATCGTGCAGCCGGCTGAAGTTCTGGCCGCTCGCAAATAAGCCGTACCGTATAGCAATCAAAGGAAATCAAGATGAGTGCCGTTCTAGACCATCACGATCACGCCCATGACGACCACGGTCACGCGCCTGCGGGCTGGCGTCGCTGGGTGTATGCCACCAACCACAAAGACATTGGTACCCTGTACCTGCTTTTCAGCTTTGCCATGCTCATGGTGGGTGGCGTTCTGGCGCTGGGTATTCGCGCCGAGCTGTTCCAGCCTGGTTTGCAAATTGTGAACCCTGAGTTGTTCAACCAGTTCACCACCATGCACGGCATCATCATGGTGTTCGGCGCGATCATGCCGGCCTTTGTGGGCTTTGCGAACTGGATGATCCCTTTGCAAATTGGCGCGTCCGACATGGCCTTTGCCCGCATGAACAACTTCAGCTTCTGGCTGATGATTCCTGCGGCCTTGATGTTGGTGGGCTCTTTCTTCATGCCTGGCGGCGCACCTGCTGCCGGCTGGACGCTCTATGCACCCTTGACCCTGCAAATGGGTCCCTCCATGGATGCCGGTATCTTCGCGATGCACATCCTGGGTGCCTCGTCCATCATGGGTTCGATCAACATCATTGTGACCATTTTGAACATGCGCGCCCCTGGCATGACCTTGATGAAGATGCCCATGTTCGCCTGGACATGGCTCATCACCGCTTACCTGCTGATTGCCGTGATGCCCGTTTTGGCCGGT
>JBIKQY010000334.1:0-3479 GCA_044349465.1 Limnohabitans sp.
GTCCACCCCCGCCTCGAACTGAACACTGCACATGCCCAGCCTGCAAAAAGACGCCCGACTGTTTGGCCTGGATCTGGCCCCCCTGGGTCGCGACATCCTGACGGCCTGGCGCGGCATGCTCGACTGGCCCGTGTTGGCTTGGTTGTGGCCCCGGCCACGGCTGCACCTGTGGTTGCCCGACGGCACCCAGGCCCTCAGTCGCGGCCCTCAAACAGCCGCCGTGCCCATCGCACAGACCCCAACGCAGTCTGGCAATGAGGCCACTACCGCGCCCCCCATTCAGGCTCGTTTTCAGGCCCTGGTGCTCCCCGAAGACATCCTGCTGCGCCGCAGTTTGGTGATGCCCTCGCTGGCGCAAGCCGAGCTGCAAGCCGCCTTGGCCCTTCAACTGCAAACACTCAGCCCCTTCCCCCCCGATGACATGGTCTGGGCCTGCGAAGTCCAACTTGCCGAAGACGGCAAAACCCAGCACATCCACGCCGCCCTCAGCTCACGCAAGCTCATTGCCCAACACCTGGCCGCGCTCCCCACCAATGCCACGTTGGACGACATCGAAGTCTGGGTGCCCCACTTGCAGGGCGGGCACTTCGCCGTGGCCAGCGGTTTTGCCGAAAACCAGCGCCACCGCCGCAGCGCCGCTTGGCGCTGGGTCAGTGCGGGCCTGCTCATGTTGGCGCTGGCCCTCGTGGTGGGCATTGTGGCCACGCCCAGCGCGCAGCTTTATTTGCGCTCCAAACAAGCCGAAGCCGCACTCCAAGCCTTGCAACAAAAAGCCCTGCCTGTGCTGGCCGAGCGCGAAAGCTTCACCCAGGTCACCGACAAACTCACCCAACTGGGCGAGCACTTCAACCAAAGCGTGGCACCCCGGCCCGTGTTGCAACTCATCACCGAAGCGTTGGGCGACGACACCTCATTGCTCAGCGTGCAAGTGCAGGGCCACAAAGTCAGCCTTACCGGCCAAACCGCCAACGCCTCGACGCTCATGAAAAAGCTCGACAACCTGCCGGGCTTGCGCGACGTGCGTGCCCCAGCGCCTGCCACCAAGCCCCTGGGGGCCACCCGCGAGTCCTTCACCATCGAATTCAGCATGGACCCCGCCCAATGGCCCACGGTCTCGCCTGATGCCCTGATCCAGTCAAGCCCAACCAGCCCGGCAGCCGCATTGCCCGCCACGGCCACGGCCTCCACACCCGTGTCCTCGCCTGTGGCCACGCCCGCCGCCAAGACCACCACCCCGCCGCCTGCAACCACCCCAGCCCCTGCGGCCCCTGCGGCCAAACCTGCAGGCGCACCTGTCAACCCCCTGGCCATGCCAGTGCCCCCCCGCAAGACGCCATGAAATCCCTCGTCGTCAATCGCATCCTCTGGCTGCAGGTCATCACTGTGGCCCTGTTGCTGGCCGCCTTGGCTGCCTTTGGCCTGTATGCCGTGGCCAAGCACGACGCAGCCCAAAAGCGCCTGGACCAAGCCGAGCCCCGCTACGCACGCCTGATGGGCTTGATTGCACGCCGAGAAGACATCGGCAGTTTCACCGCTCAAGCCCAGGCCTCCACCGCGCGCATGGCCTATCCGGTGACTCAAGACGCCACCCAAACGGGCAACGAAGCGCAGCAACGCTTGCGCAGCATCTTTGCCGAAAGCAAGCTCGATGTGGGCAGCATCCAGGTGCTGCCCGTTAAGGAAGGGCCGCACTTTGATCGCATCCCGATCCAATTGCGCATCGAAGGCGACATGGCAGGCATCCAAAATGCCTTGGCCTTGCTGGCCACCCAAAGCCCCGTTATCGGGCTGGACAACTGGACCATTCAGACCGTGGGGGCCGTGCGACCCGCCAGCAACCAACGCCTGGGCGCGCAATTCAACTTCTTTGTGCTGCGGAGTCGCCCATGAACATCGGACCCCTGCACCTGTTGTCCGTGCTCAACCTGGGCCTGGCCCTGGGCTTGGCCAGTCTGTGGGTAGACCCCAACGCCCAGCCCTTGCCCCAGATGTTCTGGACTGCGCCCGAGCCCGTTTCCCCCGAAATCGCCACCCCCACCGTGGCCCTCATGACCGACCCGCAAGGCGGCAACCCTGACGCCTACCCGACCATCCTGGCCCGGCCCATGTTTGCGCCCGACCGCAGGCCCCCGCCGCCACCCGCGCCCCCGGTGGTGCCCCCGCCCCCGCCCCCGCCTGATCCCTTTGCCAGCGTGCAAATCACCGGGCTGTTCACCGGCCCCGGTGGCGGTGTGCTCGCACGTGTCGAAGGCAAAATGCGCCGCGTCAAGATCGGCCAAAGCATCGGCGCTTGGAAGTTGGAGACCGTCGAAGGCCGTGAGGCCACCTTCAAGCAAGGCGAACAAGAGCGCAAACTGACCCTGGCCTACGCCAAGCTCAATGTGCCCCTGCCGCCGCCGGTTGCCGCAGTGCCCGCAGCCATACTGCGCCCGCAGGCCCCGCCCCAAAATCTGAGCGCCATCCAGCAGACCCAACAAGACGAACAGCGCGAACGCCTGCGCCGCCGCAACGAATTGCGCATTGCGAACGGCCTGCCGCCTCTCACCGAATAACCTGAAAACCCCACGCGCCATGAACAAACCCACCCAACACACCGTCATTTGGCTCGTCATTGCCACCCTGGGCCTGCACATGCCTAGCCTGGCGCTGGCTCAGCTGGCCACCGACCAAGAGCCCGAAAGAAAGCCGCAATACTTCATCGGCAGCGGCCAAATCCTGGCCGCCCCCAACAATGCCGGAGCCATCCAGGGCGCACCCGCGGGCCTCAAGTTCGAAGACGCGCCCTTGGCCGACGTGGTCGGCGTCATCCTGCGCGAAATCGCCAAGGTGGACTACGTCATCCACCCCCCCATCAACGGCAACGTCACGCTGTCCACTCAGGGCAACGTCAGCGCCGACCACGCCATGCAGTTGCTCGAAGCTGCCTTGCACGCCAACGGCGTGGCCATGGCGCGCGACACACGCGGCGTGTTCCACATTGGCCGCCCAGACGCTGTGCGCAGCGTGGTGCCAGGCCTGCGCCAGGCCAGCAGCGATCCCCTGCCGCCCGGCATGGGCGCTGTGGTCATCCCGCTCATGAACACGGGTGCCGCAGAAATGGCCACCATCTTGCGTGCCATGGCCCCGGCCGAAGCCCTGCTGCGGGTAGACACCCTGCGTAACCTGATCGTCATGAGCGGCACCCGACCCCAAATCGAAGGCTGGTTGGACATCATCCGCACCTTTGACGTGGACCTGCTCAAAGGCATGTCGGTGGGTGTTTTTCCGCTCAAACACGTCAGCACCCAAGACGTCGAAAAAGCCATCCGCATGATCAGCGGCGGTAACGTCACCAGCCCCGCACGCACAGCAGGCACCGGTGCCCCTGGTGCTCCTGGCGTCCCCAATGCGCAGGGCGGCAACAACGCCGCCAACACGCCCAGCGCCTTGCCTGCCGAAGTCGGTTTGCTGGGGGCGCTGCGCATCCTGCCCATTGCCAA
>JBIKQY010000335.1:0-3474 GCA_044349465.1 Limnohabitans sp.
CAGATGAGCAACTGCAGGTAGACCGGCACGTTGCGGAAAAATTCGACGTAGGCGTAACAGATTTTGCGCACCAAAAAGTTGGCCGAAAACCGCCCGACACCCACCAGCACACCCAGCACCGTGGCCAACACGATGCCGATCACGGCGACCTTGAGCGTATTGAGCATGCCGATGGCAAAAGCCACGAAGTAAGAGCTGTTGTGCGCGTACTCGATCACCGTTTCACTGATGTCAAAGCCAAACGGTTGAAACAAAAAGTCGTAGCCGCTTTGGATGCCGCGCAGGCGCATGTTGGTGAGCGTGTTGCGCACCAACAGGGCCACCAGCGCCAAAGCCGACAAGATGGCGACGATCTGGTAGATGACCGAACGCCCTTCGCGGCTGCGCCACGAAATCGATCGGGTTTTTTTGCCGGGCACAGGCCTGGCCTCGATCATGGAGAAATGGGACATGGGAACTGCCTGAAAAATGACGGGGGGTAAAAAATACGCCCCGTGAGGGGCGTATCCAGAACCTTCAAAAAAGGCAGGCGATCAACGCAGCGGTGCAGCGTACATCAGGCCGCCCTTGTTCCACTGGTTGTTCAGGCCACGTGGCAGGTTGATGGAGGTCTTGGGGCCGACATTGCGCTCGAACATTTCACCGTAGTTACCGGTTGTCTTGATGGCGCGGGCCAGCCATTCCTTGTCCAGGCCCAGGTGCTTGCCCAGGTCTTCGGTGGCACCCAGCAAACGGCCCACTTGGGGGTTGTCGCTGGTTTTCATTTGGTCCACATTGGCTTGGGTGATGCCGTACTCTTCAGCTTCGATCAGACCGGAGAGCACCCATTTGTTGATGGCGAACCACTCGTCGTCACCACGGCGCACCATCGGGCCCAAGGGCTCTTTGGAGACCAGGTCGGGCAAGATCACGTGGGCAGCAGGGTCTTTGGCTTCCTTGGCGCGCACAGAGGCCAAGCCCGATGCGTCGGTGGTGTAGGCCTGGCAACGGCCTGAGAAGTAAGCGCCAGTGGCGGCTTCGACTTTTTCAAACACGACAGGCTTCAAGTTGAGCTTGTTGGCGCGGGAGAAGTCGGTCAGGTTCTTCTCGGTGGTGGTGCCGGATTGCACGCAAACGGTGGCACCCTTGAGTTGCTTGGCGCTGGTGATCTTGCCTTTGGGCACCATGAAGCCTTGGCCGTCATAGTAATTGGCACCGACGAAGTGCAGACCCAAGGAACCATCGCGGTTGAGGGTGTTGGTGGTGTTGCGGGCCAGCACATCGACTTCGCCAGACTGCAAGGCGGTGAAACGCTGTTGCGCGGTCAAAGGCACGTACTTGACTTTGGTGGCATCGCTCAGGACAGCAGCAGCCACGGCACGGCAGTGGTCCACATCCAGACCCGACCAGTTGCCGCTGGAGTCTGCAGCCGAAAAACCGGCCAGACCGGTGTTGACACCGCAGACGATTTGGCCGCGTTGCTTGATCTGGTCAAGGGTTTTGCCCGCCATGGCGGACGTAGCAGCCAGCAAGCCTGCAGTGGCCAGCACGGAGCCGATCAAGGTTTGTGTCATTTTCTTCATGGTTTGAATCCTCTTGTGAAATGGTGAGTAGCAAATTGCCACCCGCAGATTAAATGCCAAATCCAACAGTGAACCGCCTAGGAGCTTCCCTAAGCCTAAATCGAACAGGGGAAATGTTGAGTCTCACACCCCCATGGTGCACCACTGCTTCAGCAGCTGGTGCATTTGCACAAAATATGCCCGCACACCAGCGTGCGCCAAATATAGTCAGTTTGTTGTCAGTCCTCATCAGGGAGTACCCCCAGATTTCATGCAAAAAATGCATAAGGCAATACATGCCATGAAAAAATCCGCTCAGTGGCGGTTTAACGCGACGAATGCACCGAAGAGGTGCTCTGGGTCAGGTGCAGCCACAGCTGATGGGCGGAACTTTTGAAACAGGGCTTGGCCCCTGATTTTTCGCGGTAGGCACGCACCTCCATGCTGAGCGCCAGCGTTTGCCCGTCGGGCAAGCCCACCTCAACCAAGGTACCGGCCTGGATTTCTTTCTTGACCGCACTGCGCGGCAAGAACGCGATGCCGTGGCCTTCCAGGGCCATCACTTTCAGACCTTCAGCCATGTCGGTCTCATAGACCCGATCCAGATGCACCGGCACACCCGCCTGCTTCAAAATCCAATCGGTCACGCCACCCAAATAAGCCCCGGGCGCGTAGCCCAAATAGGGCAGTGGCCGTGCGGCATGACCGGGCAAGCTGAACAGCGCCCGCCCATCGGGTGTGCTTTGCACATAGGGCGCAATGACCTCGTGTCCCAACACCACCATGTCGTAACGCTCGGGGTCAATTTGCAGGGGCTGTGAGGGGTGGTGGTAGGCGATCAACACGTCGCAGCCGCCCTCCACCAGGCGCATGGCCGCGTCGTGCACGTTCAGTGCCATGAGCCGGCTTTTCATGGGCCCAAAGGTCTCGCGCAAGCTGGCCACCCAAGGCGGAAAAAACGTGAACGCCAAGGTGTGCGGCACGGCAAACTGGATGATGTCCTGCCCCACCGCATTGTGGCCGCGCAGCATGGCACGGGTGTTTTGCAGCGACTGCAGCATCTCCAGCGCTTGGGCATACAAGGTCTCGCCCGCAGGGGTGAGCCGGGTTGGGTAAGAGCTGCGGTCGACCAAGTCTGCCCCGGCCCAGGCCTCCAGCGACTGGATACGCCGGGAAAAAGCCGGTTGCGTGACGTGCCGCAACTGAGCCGAACGGCTGAAACTGCGCGTTTCAGCCAAACTTACAAAATCTTCAAGCCATTTGGTTTCCATGCGCGCATTATCGTTTCAGCCCCAAGCTGATCCACCAGCCCGAAGCCTGAATCAACCCGCAGGCACCGAAACCGTTTCAAAACTTGTCACCAAACGACTTGGGCGGGGTGACGCCCAAGTGCTTGAACGCGGCCAACGTGGCCATGCGCCCACGCGGGGTGCGCTGCAGATAGCCTTGCTGAATCAAATACGGCTCGATCACGTCTTCGATGGTGTCGCGCTCCTCGCCGATGCTGGCCGCGATGTTGTCCAGGCCCACCGGGCCGCCGTCAAAGCGGTGGATCACGGCTTCGAGCAGTTTGCGGTCCATCAGGTCAAAGCCTTCGGGGTCCACATCGAGCATGACGAGCGCTTTTTGCGCAATGCTTTTGTGGATGGTGCCGTCGCCTTTCACATCCGCATAGTCGCGCACCCGGCGCAGCAGGCGGTTGGCAATGCGCGGCGTGCCACGCGAGCGGCGGGCGATCTCGAACGAACCTTCGGGGTCAATTGGGGCTTTGAGCAAACCGGCGCTGCGGGTCACGATGCGGGTCAGCTCTTCGGGGGTGTAGAACTCTAGGCGCGACACGATGCCAAAACGGTCGCGCAGCGGGTTGGTCAGCATACCGGCACGCGTAGTCGCACCCACCAGGGTGAAAGGCTGCAAGTCGAGCTTGATGCTG
>JBIKQY010000336.1:0-3469 GCA_044349465.1 Limnohabitans sp.
TCCATGTCGTAGATTGCAAAACGGGCTCCTGAATTGGCCAGTATCTGCGAGATGCCCGGTGTGAAAAATTCAAAAACCATGGCACCGGCGACAGTCTGGCCAGACATGATGGTTGGCTTCAGGGGCATCTCAGTTGTCATGTGGATCCTTTAAAAGTTGAGGGGGCTGCAGATCAGGCGCTCACAACATGTGCCGGTTTTTTACCCTGCATCACATCAACAACGGCCCTGAAAGCACTTTCGGCCAAGCCCTGCATGCATTCATCGGTAAAGCAAATACCATGGGGCGTCACCACCACATTGTCCAACTGCAGCAAGGGGTTGTCTGCGGGTGTGGGCTCTACCTCGAAAACGTCCAAACCTGCCCCAGCAATTTTTTTCTCCACCAATGCCTGATAAAGCGCCGACTCGTCCACGATAGGACCTCGGGCTGTATTGATGAGGTAAGCCGTTTTTTTCATCAAGGACAACTTGTTCGCATTGACCAAACCACGAGTCGATTCATTCAAAGGGCAATTCACTGTCAAAAAATCCGAGTTGCGAAACAGGGTGTCCAAATCCACCAATTCCACACCCAGCGCTGCCATTTGTTGGGGATCGGCGTAAGGATCGTGAGCAATGAATGTCATGTCGAAAGGCTTGGCCAGACGAAACATCTCTGCTCCGATATTTCCCACCCCCAATGAACCCAGACTCCGGCCTGTCAATCCTGTGCCAATGTGATCGGATTTCTCTGCCCAGCGGCCCGCGCGCGTCAAACGGTCCTTGATAACCACTTTGTGCGCCAGCATGAGCATGAAAGTGATGGCTGAGACCGCCACTGGGCGACGAACGCCATCGGGCGCAATGGTCAGAAGAATTCCTGCCTTCTGACAAGTTGGGACATCGATGGTGTCGTAACCCACACCAAAACGTGCAATCACTTTCAACCGGGGTTTTTCTGGCCCCAAGCTTTCAGGTGTGAAGCGTGTCAGCATGGCGCATATCGCGTCATATCGAGCGGCATGTTCCGGGCGGATGACTGGCGATTCTTCCATGTATTCCCAAACCAATCCGGGATGATTGAGGAAGTCAAAAACCGCTTGCCCAAATATGGGCTGCCCATTGCTTGTCAGGACATCACGCGTGATGCCGACACGAAAAATACCCGAATCAAAGTCATTCATAGCTGCACCTGTCGAAAGGGAAATGGGGCATTGCCCAACGAACAATCAGACCCCATTGAACCCGGACCCTGACTCTTGTCAAGTGATTCAGTGACCCGTTTGTCGTCTTTGAATAAAAACGCTGACTTTGACAAAACTACTGGGAAAACCCCTCGAAAACCCGAATGGCGTCTCTTCACATCAACTCCATAATTCCTGAGCAGAAAAAGATATTCCCATTTTGTCTTCATCCAACCTTTGAGGAGTCAACCCATGAAATTGAGTAAATTGATGCTAGGCCTGAGTCTGGCTGTTGGTCTCATGACCACGGCCACAGCGCAAATTGTGATGCGCAACGCCATTTCCGTCGCTGAAAACTCACACGCGGGTGAAGCGGTTGTTACTTTGGCCAGAGAGGTTGAAAAGCGCACAAATGGTCGCATCGTCATCAAGAACTTTTTCTCTGGTTCATTGGGCGGTGAGCGCGAGGTCATGGAAGCGGTCCAACTGGGCACCCAAGAGCTGGGCCATAACTCCACCGGCCCCGTGCCCAACTTTGTGCCCGAAACAGCCATCCTGGATGTCCCGTTTTTGTTCCGCGATAAAGCCCATGCCCGAGCTGTGCTCGATGGCCCTATCGGACAAGAGTTGTTGGCCAAATTTGAATCCAAAGGTTTTAAGGCTTTAGCTTGGACTGAGAACGGCGTTCGTCACATGACCAACAACAAGCGATCAGTCAATGGCCCGGATGACCTGAAGGGTCTCAAAATGCGCACCATGGAAAATCCGGTGCACGTGGCGGCCTACAAGGGCCTGGGCATTGTGACCACGCCCATGGCGTTTCCGGAGGTTTTCACCGCTTTGCAGACCGGCACGATCGATGGCCAAGAAAATCCACTTTCGGTGATTTTGGCTGCCAATTTCGATCAGGTGCAAAAGCACATCACACTCACTGGGCATGTCTACTCGCCCTCTGTTTATCTCATGAACAAAGCGGTTTTTGACAAACTCAGCAAAGCCGACCAGCAGATTTTTTTAGATGCGGCCAAAGAAGGTGCCAAAGCCAACCGAGCCCGTGTTGACAAGGACGATGCGGGTGGTGTGGCCGAATTGCGCAAACGTGGCATGACCGTTGTCGAAAATGTTGACAAGTCAAAATTCATTGCCACGATGGCACCTGTGAACGCAGAGTTTGAAAAGCGCTTTGGCAAGGCCAACTTGGACCGCATTCGCAACTTCAAGTGATTTGAAGCTTCTTTGTAATGCCCGACCAGCTCAAAAACTGGCGGGCGTTTTTCTTTCAAACAAAGCGACGGCTCCATGAAACAACTCATATTACGTATCGAGCACTGGACGACATCGTTCTCGATGATGATCGCCTGCTTCATGATGGCGCTGGCCTCGGCCCTTGGCATCCATCAGATCGTGACCCGGTTCATTTTGGAATCGCCTGCAGAATGGACCGAAGTGCTGATCCGCTTTAGCCTCATCTGGATGGTTTTTCTGGGCATTCCCACCGCTTTTCGCACAGGCTCCATGGTCAGTGTTGACTTGCTGTACCGCCTGAGCGGACAACGCATGAAGCGAGTTTTGGATGCCGTGGTTGCCATCTCGGCCCTGGTCCTGTGCTGCATCATTTTATGGTGGGGCTGGGACTACACCAACCGTGGCAGTGTGCAGTCCATGATTGGCTTGGAAGGTGTCTCGATGTTCTGGGCATATTTGGCTTTGCCAGTCGGCGCCGCCTTCAGCATTGTCGGCATCATCGGTTTTTGGTTGGACCCACAACGTATGGAATTGGAGTCAGCACAATGAGCTTCGTCATGCTTTTCACGATGCTGCTGTGTTTTGCACTGACAGTGTCTGTGGCCGTCTCCATCGGTCTGTCGTCCATTGTTGGCATTCAGATTGCTAACGCGAACATGCTCATTTCCGTGAAGGAAATGTTCAACTCCATCAACAAATTTCCACTGGCTGCCATCCCCTTCTTCATTTTGGCGGGCAACCTGATGGAGACCGGGGGCATCTCGCGCCGCCTGGTCGAATTTGCCAAAAGCATCGTCGGCGGCATCCAGGGTGGTTTGCCCATGACCTGCGTGCTGACCTGCATGATTTTTGCAGCGGTTTCGGGCTCTTCGGTAGCCACCACCTTCGCCGTGGGCGCGATCCTGATTCCGGCCTTGATCAAACACGGCTACCCCAAGCCCTGGGCCACCGCTTTGCAAGCCACCTCTGCCGAACTGGGCGTGATCATTCCACCGTCCATTCCCATGATTTTATTTGGCGTGAGTGCCGAGGTCTCGATTGGCGAACTGTTCGTCGCGG
>JBIKQY010000046.1:0-11798 GCA_044349465.1 Limnohabitans sp.
TGTTGACAAATCGAATGGGCGAAATCGCGCCTTCGGTTTGCTCGGCCAGTTCACTGAACAAGCGTTTTTCTTGGGTGCAAGCCACCACCACGGTCTCGCCGGTTTTCACGGCTTTCTGGAATTGCCCAGCCTCACGGCGGCACAAGGTGGTGTGCAGCGTCAGGTCTTCACCCAGTGCTTGGCCCAGCGCTTGGGCTTGCAGGGGCATGGTTTGGTTGCAGTTGCAAATCAGGGTGGTCATGTTCGGGGTGCGCGTTGACGTGGGGCTGCAGCACAGGGCTGGCCGATCCTGCCAAATCGGGCAGGGAAGGCGGCGACTGTGCCACAACTGGCGAGCCTTCCAGCGAGGCGGGACTTTGCTCAGGGTTTCCACCGAGGTCTGCAGCAGGACTGACAGCAGGCCGCGCGGACTCGGCCGTGGCCGCAGTTTTTGCCGCCGTTGCATCGGGTTTGTCGAACAAACCCAGCAGTTGTGCACCCACCATTTTTTGCAGCATGCCTGCAGGCATGGGGTCGGGTGTGTTGTAGTCGCCAATGTAGATGTCGAGCCCGTCCATCACATTGAAATGCGGGTCGGTGAAGAGCTTTTTCATGGCCACATTGCGCACATCGGCGGTCACGCCGGGCCGCATGAAAGGCTGAAAGTCCGAGGTCGGCGTCAAGGCGCGCGCATCGTCCAAGCTGGGCAAAGGCTTGGCGGGCGTCTCGCTGGACTTCGCTTCGTTTGCACCCGACTCTAGCTCTTGGGGCACAGCCTTGGAACGCTGTAACGATTGGGGCGATCCGGTCAATTCAGACGACTCGACCGGACTCGGCGGGATGGCAGGTTCGGCCACCGGCAGGCCTTTGGCCAGGGCTTGTTTGCGCTGCGACCAGCGGCTGAAAAAGTGCTCGCTCATGGGTCCTGCCTTGCGCCCTTGCGTTTGTCCGCTGTGCTGACCGAGGCGGGCTGGCCAAAGCGGTCGGTCAGGCCCTGAAAGCTTTGCGGACGCTGACGGCGCTTGACTTCGGGCACATAAAAGGCGTCGGTGAAGGCCTGCAACCTGGCCACCACCTCGGGCGAGGCGGGCACGTTTTCCACTGTTTCCTGGGCATCAAGCCAGCGGCCCGCATCGTGGTAACTCAGACTCAGGGCCTGGGGCACGGCTTGCTCCTGCTGGCCATCCACCCCTTCTTGCAGACGCCACATGACAAAAAAACTGGGGGTGGGCGCGGTGAGGTTGAGCCAATAGCCTTCGGCATCGTCGCTGAACAGCTCCAACGGCCAACCCGGATAGAGCCACAGGGCTTCGTCATCGGTCTGCCGCAGGCAGCGCGGGGTCTGGCCAAAGCCGGCTTCTTGCGGCACCACATCGGCCAACACCCAGCGGTGAGACTGCCAGCGGGACATGGCCCCTTGCACGGCTTCGCGGCGCATCAGCACCGCCATTTCGGACACCACATGAACAGACATTGGGCATTTTCTTTCTGCAGGCTTGACCTCTTCATCAACCCAGCATGGTTTCGTTCAGCAAGGGTAAACGCAAAGTGAAAACCGTGCGGCGGCCGGGCTCGGACTGGAAAGTCAATCGACCGCCGTGCATCTCGACAATGGAGCGGCTGAGCCACAGGCCCACGCCCATGCCTTGCGACTTGGATGTTTTGAACAGGCTGAAGACATCCTCCGCATGCTCCGGCGCAATGCCCTGGCCGTTGTCTTGCACCTCCAGGTTCAGGTGATCCCCCGAAGACTTGCCACGAATTTGCAATTGAGGCTTGACACCACCGGACTCGATCAGCGCATCGATGGCATTGTTGAGCAGGTTCAAGATGACTTGTTGCAGCTGCGTGGCATCGCCATGCACGCGCAAGTCGGGATCCAACTCGACCGTGCAGACAATGTCGGCATGTTTCATTTTCGATTGGACCAAGTCCAGCACCTCTTGCACCAACTCGTCCAGTTTCAAGACCGTGTACTCGCCCTTGCTCATGCGAAACAGGTTGCGCAGTTTGCGAATGATGTCGGCCGCACGCTGCGTGTCATGGACGATGGCACTGGCCACTTTGTGGAGCATGTCCAGCTGGTTTGGAGACTGCTCACGTTCGGCCTCTTCCAGCTTGGCTTGGATCAGTTCGGCGTGCAACAAGTTGGCCGTGAGCGGCTGGTTCAGCTCGTGCGCAAAACTGGCCACCAGCGCCCCCATGCCCGCGCTCTTGTTGGACAGCGTCAGCTGCCGGATGATCTCTTCGCGCTCGGTCAACAAGGCACTCAGGTCCTGGGCGTGTTGCAAGGACAATGCGGCTTGCTCTTGCTCACGCACCAGTTGGTGCTCCATGGCAATTTTGCTGCGGTGGTCCTGGTCCACAAAAATCTGCATGAACCCGACACACAGCATCATGATGGCCGTGAATTGACCGATGAACACCAAGGCGTGATCCCATGTGGGTTCGTACAGATCTTCAGCCCCAACGCCTGCGATCATGGCCAGTGCCTTGACGCCCAATGTCACCGACAAAATCAAGCCTGCCCACATCACCGAATCCGCGCCCTTTTTGTCGTGCGTCAGGGCAATGCGCTTGCCTGCAAAGAAATACTCCAAACAGTTGAAAGTGTAAAAAGCATAGAACACCAGCATGATGGTGCTCTCGGGTGAACCCGAAAATTGCAAACCATAGCTGAGCGCTAAAAAGGCCACATTCGCCCCACCGGAGGACCAAAGCCAAACCGTTGAAACCGGGCCATTGATTAAGCGCAAAGCCACTTGGCGACCCCAGTTGCCTGCCGTCATCAAAAACAGCCCCACAACCACCACCACATCGGTACTCAACCAACCCCGGCTACCCAGCACACACAAACTCAGCGCACTGAAAATGCCCGACACACTCCACAAGACCACCACGGGGCTGCGAAAACGGGCCAAACCGTACCAAATGGCGGCGTGCAGCATAAGGTACAAAAAAGCATCCATCCAGAAGATGGTTTGCACATTCAAATTCAAATCGGCCTCCTTGGCCTGATGCTTCAACCCGGGCCTGGCAAAGAAAGTGCCGGCCAACTTACGGGTGCATCCAAGGCACGGATTATGCGTTCTGACTGCGCGCAGCTTCGACGCGAACCGCGCAGAATTTGAATTCGGGAATCTTGCCAAACGGGTCCAAGGCCGAATTGGTCAGCAAGTTGGCCGCCGCCTCTTGGTAGGCAAAGGGGATGAACACCGTGCCCTGTGGCGTGCCGTCGTCTTGCCGCACCTGCAAACGCACTTGGCCCCGGCGCGAGGCGATGGTCACAACATCACCGGGCTTGAGGCCCAAACCTTGCAAGTCCTCTCCGTTCAAAGAGGCCGTGGCTGCAGGTTCCAGCGCGTCGAGTACCGTGGCCCGCCGCGTCATGCTGCCGGTGTGCCAGTGCTCCAGTTGCCGCCCGGTGATCAGCACCATCGGGTACTCGGCATCGGGCTGCTCGTTGGCGGGGATCAGGCTCGCCGTCATGAGCCGCACACGGCCATCGGCGGTGGGGAAATGGTCATGGAAGACGATGGGCTGGCCAGGATCGTCGGCGCTCACACACGGGTAAGTGACCGAGCCCGCATTCAGGCGCGCCCAGTCGATGCCGCCAATGGCGGGGGCCATGGCCTGGCGCATTTCTTCATAGACCTCGGCAACACCCTCTTGCTCACCTGCGTAATGCCAGTTCAGGCCCATGCGCTGGGCGATTTGCTGGATGATCCACAGGTCAGGTTTCGCATCGCCCGGTGGCAGCACGGCCTGTCGGCCCATTTGCACCGTGCGGTCGGTGTTGCTCACGGTGCCGGTTTTTTCGGGCCAGGCGCTGGCGGGCAGCACCACATCGGCCAACCAAGCGGTTTCGGTCAGGAAGATGTCTTGCACCACCAGGTGCTGCAAGCTGGCGAGCGCGTGGCGGGCGTGGTTCAGGTCCGGGTCGCTCATGGCCGGGTTCTCGCCCATGATGTACATGCCGCGCACCTTGTGCGGATCGCTGTCCGGTGCAAGAGCCTTGTGCATGATTTCGACCACGGTGTAGCCGGGTTGGTCGTCCAGTTTCGTGTTCCAGAACTTTTCAAACCAATCGTGCGCTGATTTGTCGGCGACCCGCTGGTAGTTGGGGTACATCATCGGAATCAGGCCCGCGTCGCTTGCGCCCTGAACGTTGTTCTGACCGCGTAATGGGTGCAGGCCGGTGCCTGGGCGGCCGATCTGGCCAGTGATGCTGGCCAGCGCGATCAGGCAGCGCACGTTGTCGGTGCCGTGCACATGCTGGCTCACGCCCATGCCCCACAAAATCATGGCGGCTTTGGCCGTGGCATAGGCCCGCGCCACTTCGCGGATGGTGTCGGCCGGGATACCGCACACCGCGCTCATGGCTTCGGGCGTGAAGTTCTGCACATGGGCCTTGAGTTCGGCCACGTTGTCGGCGCGCTCGCGCAGGAATGTTTCGTCGCACAGGTTCTCGGTGACGATGACGTGCAGCATCGCATTGAGCAAAGCCACATCGGTATCGGCCTTGAACTGCAGGGTGCGCCAGGTGTGACGGCCAATGTCGGTGATGCGCGGGTCGGCCAGCACGATGCGGGTGCCGCGCTGGGCCGCATTTTTCATCCAGGTGGCAGCCACGGGGTGGTTGCTGGTGGGGTTGGAGCCGATGACAAGGATGAGATCAGAATGCTCGACATCGCGCACCGGGTTGCTGACTGCGCCCGAGCCCACGCCTTCGAGCAGGGCCGCCACGCTGGAGGCGTGGCACAGGCGCGTGCAGTGGTCCACGTTGTTGCTGCCAAAGCCGGTGCGCACCAGCTTCTGGAACAAGTAGGCCTCTTCGTTGCTGCCTTTGGCCGAACCGAAACCGGCGAGCGACTTGGGGCCGTGTCGTGTACGCAAAGCGTTGAGAGGCTGCGTCGCCAGATCGAGTGCTTCTTCCCAGGTCGCTTCTCGGAAGACTTCGCGCCAGTCGGTGTGGCCGTCGATCAAACCCAGGTCTTTGGGCACGCCGTCCTTGCGGATCAGCGGTTGGGTGATGCGGTCCGGGCTGTGGATGTAGTCCATGCCAAAGCGGCCCTTGACACACAAGCGGCCTTCGTTGGCGGGGCCTTCTCGGCCTTGGACGCTGATGATTTTTTCGTCTTTGACCTGGTAAGTGACCAGACATCCCACGCCACAGAAAGGACACACAGAATCCACTTCACGGTCCACCTTTTGCGGGCCGATGTGGCTCTTGGGCA
The DNA here is from genome assembly GCA_044349465.1 of Limnohabitans sp. Lineage (GTDB taxonomy): Bacteria > Pseudomonadota > Gammaproteobacteria > Burkholderiales > Burkholderiaceae_C > Limnohabitans_A. The sequence goes on from JBIKQY010000046.1 coordinate 5,217, forward strand.
TGAGTGCGCCGGTGGGGCAAGCCTGCACACATTCGCCGCAGCCCACGCAGCTGCTCCCCCCCATCGGATCGGCCAGGTCAAACACCACTTGCGTGTGTGCGCCCCTGAAAGCCAAGCCAATCACGTCGTTAACCTGCAGATCACGGCAAGCGCGTTGGCAGCGGTTGCACTGGATGCAGGCGTCCAAATTCACAGCCATGGCGGGGTGAGACAGGTCGGCAGGCACCGCCTCACGCTTGAGCGCGGCCAGTTGTGGTCGCACCTGCACACCGTGGTGTTCTGCCCACTGGCTCAGTTCGCCATGCGGAGCCTCGGCACGGTCGTCCAGCCATTTGTGACCCTGCTCGGGCAAGTCGGCCAGCAGCATTTCCAGCACCATCTTCTGGCTTTTGACAGCGCGTTCACTGTCGGTGCGCACCTGCATGCCGGGCGTAGCGCTGCGGCAGCAACTCGGGGCCAAGGTGCGCTCACCGGCCACCTCGACCACACAAGCGCGGCAATTGCCGTCTGGGGCCAAGCCCTCCTTGTGGCACAGGTGCGGGATGGCGATGCCGAGGTCTTTGGCAATGTTGAAAATGCTTTTGCCAGCAGGTGCTTCTACCGATTGGCCATTGAGGGTGAATTGAACCGTGCTCATACGCAGCCCCAAAGACAGTCATGCCCAACTTCATCGAAACTGTCATGCCCGACTTGATCGGGCATCCAAGTTTTGCATGCATGGATACCCGCGTGCGCGGGTATGACAAAAAGGTTGTCATGCCCGACTTGATCGGGCATCCATGTCTTCAGAAGGCTGGATCCTCGGGTCAAGCCCGAGGATGACAAATCCCACGCATTCATGTTGTCACCTCCACACCCACTTCGTGCGGGAAGTAATCCAACACACAACGGATCGGATTCGGTGCCGCTTGCCCCAGGCCACAAATGGACGCATCGCCCATGACTTGCGCGAGGTCTTGCAAAGTGTCGGCGTCCCAAACCGCAGCGGCCATGAGTTGTGCCGCTTTATCGGTGCCCACGCGGCAGGGCGTGCACTGGCCGCAGCTCTCGTGTGCAAAAAAACGCATCACGTTCAGCGCGGCGTCGCGGGCGCTGTCGTGCTCGCTCAGCACCATCACGGCAGCCGAACCGATGAAGCAGCCGTGCGGCTGCAGCGTGTCAAAGTCCAGCGGCACATCGGCCAAGCGGGCGGGCAAAATGCCGCCGCTGGCCCCGCCAGGCAGGTAGGCGTACAGCGTGTGGCCTTCGGCCATGCCGCCGCAGTATTCGTCCACCAACTCGCGCAAGGTGATGCCTGCGGGCGCGAGCTTCACGCCCGGTTGTTTGACGCGACCGCTCACGCTGAATCGGCGCAGGCCTTTGCGGCCTTGACGCCCTTGCGATGCAAAGCTTTCCGCGCCTTGCTCGATGAGTTCTCGCACCCAAAACAGGGTTTCGAAATTGTGTTCCAGCGTTGGGCGCCCAAACAGACCCACCTCGGCAATGTAGGGCGGGCGCATGCGCGGCTCGCCGCGTTTGCCTTCGATGCTTTCGATCATGGCGGACTCTTCGCCGCAGATGTAGGCGCCCGCGCCACGTCGCAATTCGATGCGCGGCAAGGCACAAGGCGGGTTGGCCTGCAATGCGGCCAACTCTTCGGTCAGCATCACTCGGGCCTCGTGGTACTCGTCGCGCAAGTAGATGTAGACCGCCTCGCAGCCCACCACACTGGCGGCAATCAGCACACCCTCCAAAAAGCGGTGTGGGTCGGCCTCCAGGCAAGTGCGGTCCTTGAAGGTGCCGGGCTCGCCCTCGTCGATGTTCACCGCCATCAGGCGCGGTGCGGGCTGGCTGCGCACGATGCGCCATTTACGGCCAGCAGGGAAACCTGCGCCACCCAGGCCACGCAAGCCCGAGGACTCCAGCAGCTGGATGACCGACTCGTGGTCTTTCAGACCGGCAGCCACTTGCAGGGCCAGCTGGTAACCACCGGCCTTTTTGTAATCGTCGTAACGCAGCGCATGGGGCAAGACCAAAGGCTGCGTGTGGTTCTCTGCCACCAAATGGGCAACCTTTTCAGTGGTCGCCAGAGACACAGCTTGCCGGCCCACCTGCGCAGCAGGGGCTTGCTCGCAACGGCCCAGACAGGGCACGTTGACGACCTGCACATCCCCCACCAAATCGCGTTGCAACTGACGCAGCAGCGTGTCGCTACCCGCCAAGCTGCAGCTCAGGCTGTCGCACACCCGCACGGTGATGCGCGGCGCAGTTTCCTGGTCTTTCAGGATGTCGAAGTGGTGATAGAAAGAAGCCACCTCGAACACCTCGACCACGGGCAGCCGCATCTCGGCCGCCAGGGCCACGATGTGGCGTTCGAATAGACCATGAAAATGGTCGTTCAGCAGATGCAGGTGCTCAATCAGCAGATCACGGCGATGGCCTTCGGCAGGTGGCAAGCCGATCAAAGCCTGCACTTCGGCTCGGGCTTCGTTCGAAACTTGTCGGCCTTTGAGTTGCGAACGGGGTTTGCGCAGTTGCTCGCGCAAGGCATTCAATCCGATGCGGGTTTCAGAAGTGGAATCGGTTTGCATGCGATGGGTCACATCCGTTGGTGAAATTCATGTCAGCCGTTGGCAAACGCGTGATGTCGGGGCTGAAGCCACCGACCTACAGGACACAAGAGCGCTGCTTTTGTAGGTCGGTGTCTTCAGGTCCGACAGGCGCGTGAATCCCACAGTATTCACTTGGATCAATAAGTTTCCAGATGCAAGCGGCCTTCTTTTTTCAGCGCCGCGCCCACGGTATCCCAATCGAGTCCGGCGTTCTGTGCGATGTCTCTCAAGGCCATGACCACGCCCTCCTCCATGCTTTTGAGGCCACACACGTAAAAACAGGTGTTCGGATCCTTGAGTTGGACCGCAATGTCGGCGGCGCGCTCGCGCATGGCGTCTTGCACATAACGCTTGGGCTTGCCCACTTCACGCGAGAAGGCGAACTCGGTGTCGATGAAGTCTTTGGGCAGGTTGTTGAGTGGGCCAAAGTACGGCAGCTCAGCGGGTGTGCGTGCGCCAAAGAACAGCATCAGCTTGCCCCCTTCGAACTTGCCGCTGGCCCGCAGGCGACGACGCCATTCGGTCATGGCGCGCATGGGGGCAGAGCCCGTACCCGTGCAGATCATGACGATGTTGCTCTTGGGATGGTTGGGCATCAAGAAGCTCGCGCCAAACGGGCCGATCACCTGCACCTTGTCACCGACCAGCAGGTCGCACATGAAGTTGGAGGCCACACCCCGCACAGCTTGGCCGTCGTGGTCTTCGAGCACGCGCTTGATGGTCAGCGACAGGTTGTTGTGGCCGGGCCGCTCGCCGTTGCGGGGACTCGCGATGGAGTATTGACGGGCATGGTGAGGCTTGCCTTTGGCATCCACGCCGGGCGGGATGATGCCGATCGACTGGCCTTCGAGCACCGGGAAGGGCAAGTTGCCGAAGTCGAGCACGATGTGATGCGTGTCGTAGTCTTGTTGACCATCTTGCTTGCCCACCTCGGTCACACGCAGGTTGCCGGTCACGGTGGCGGTAATGGTTTTGTCTTGCGCCTTGGGGCCATACAGGTTGGTGTAAGCGTGGGCAGCTGACCAAGGCGGGATGGTGGCGCCAAACTGCGCAGAGTTGAAACCCGAAGCCGCTACGGTGCTGGCGGCGGATGACGAAGATGCGGCGGCTTGTGCAGCTTCTTGTGCGGCAACCGCATCGCCACCCGTGTCACCTGTTGCTTCGGCCAGTTCTTCAGCACTGAGTTCCGCGGGCAGTTCGTCCCACTTGAGTTGTTCTTCGATGCTGTAAGCCTTGACCTTGGGCATCATGCGCCAGTTGTCAATCGAGCCCGTGGGGCATGGCGAGATGCAGTCCATGCAACCGTTGCAGATATCGGCCTTGACCACGTAGTTGAGCGAGTCGTGCGTGATCGCGCCCACCGGGCAAATCGCTTCGCAGGTGTTGCAGCGGATGCAGATTTCCGGGTCGATCAGGTGTTGTTTGATCAGCGTCGCTTCGGTGCTCATGTCATCGGCTCTCTTGTGTTTTTGCGTTTTTTGTCTGTTGTTTGCTTGGTCCGCAACGGTATGGCTGGGGGCCGGGCACCTCATACTGGGGTACCAGAAATCGGCGCCCGGCCCCCAGCCATACCGTTGCTCAGTGCCCGTCTGGACCGTGGCAGTCTACCGGTGTTCAATGCGGTTCGCTCACCTCATGTCGTTGAAAGGGCAAGGGGCGGGTGACGATTTTCGGTACCCCGGTATGAGGAACCCGCCCCTTGCCCTTTCAATGACCGCCTCAACTCAAGGCAGAACGCAGAAACAACCAGCCATAAAGCCACCAACAGACGCTCAACAAACCCCATGCAGTTGACAGAGGAAGGGGCGGGTGACGATTTCTGGTACCCCATCATGAGGAACCCGCCCCTTCCTCTGTCAACTGCTGCCCCCCGAAACAACAGGGGCAGCAGTCAACTCAGAACATCAGTTGAAGCGGACGTAATCAAAGTCCACTGGCTGACGGTTGATGCCCATGACGGGTGGCGCGATCCAGTTGGCGAACTTGCCTGGCTCAACGACGCGGCCCATCAGGCTGGCCACATAAGCGCGGTCTTCGTTGGTGGGCAACCACTCGCCCACTTGCGCCATCCACTGCGCTTCGGTCACCACTTGACCATCGGGCGTGATCTTGGAGCCGGATAAAGAACCGATGTTGCGGTGGAACGCTTTGTGCGGTGCCTTCAAGGTGAAAGGAATGCCCGCCTTGGTGATCACACGGTTCCAACGCTCGATGCCGCCTTTGGAATCGGTGATGTAGTCGTCGCGCAGCACTTCGTTCAAAGCGTTGAGCATCGGCACTTCTTTTTCGACCAGCTTGCCGTCTTCGACCGACAAGATCTTGTAGCTGTTGCCCTTCAAGATGTGGTCATCACCGCGCTTGCCTTCTTCGTAGCGGCCTTTCAAGCCAGAGCTGTAGAAAGTGGCGGCATTCGACGACTGGTCGGCACCGAACAGGTCGATGGTCACCGAGAAGTGGAAGTTGATGTAACGCTGGATGGTCGGCAGGTCGATCACGCCGGCAGCGCGCAGCTTGCCCACGTCGTCGGTTTTCAGCTGGTTCATCACATCGACGGTGCGCTGAATGGTGCGGCTTACACCGGACTCGCCCACAAACATGTGGTGCGCTTCTTCGGTCAGCATGAACTTGGTGGTGCGGGCCAAGGGGTCGAAAGCCGACTCGGCCAATGCGCACAACTGGAACTTGCCATCACGGTCGGTGAAGTAAGTGAACATGAAGAAGCTCAACCAGTCAGGGGTCTTCTCGTTGAAGGCCTGCAAGATGCGCGGGTTGTCTTCGTTGCCGCTGTTGCGCTGCAACAGCGCGTCGGCTTCTTCACGGCCGTCTTTGCCGAAGTATTTGTGCAGCAGGTACACCATGGCCCACAGGTGGCGGCCTTCTTCGACGTTGATCTGGAACAGGTTGCGCAGGTCGTACATGCTGGGCGCGGTCAGGCCCAGGTGGCGCTGCTGCTCGACAGACGCTGGCTCGGTGTCGCCTTGCGTCACGATGATGCGGCGCAGGTTGGCGCGGTGCTCGCCAGGCACGTCTTGCCAGGCTTTTTCGCCGATGTGGTCGCCAAAATGGATCTTGCGGTCTTGCTCGCCGGGGTTCATGAACACGCCCCAACGGTAGTCGCGCATCTTGACGTGGCCAAACTGGGCCCAGCCTTGCGGGTCCACGCTCACGGCGGTGCGCAGGTACACGTCCATGTCGGTCGAGCCTTCGGGGCCCATGTCGTCCCACCAGTTGATGAAGTTGGGCTGCCACTGCTCAAGCGCGCGCTGCAAGGTGCGGTCTTCGCTCAAGTTGACGTTGTTGGGGATTTTTTCGCTGTAGTTGATACCGGACATCATGATCTCCTGGGGGGGTTAATGGGGTTTAGGGTTTAGGTTTAGGGTTGGGCGTTGGACTCCATCTTCACGCTCAACACTCAACGCATAACGCTGTACGAATCAGACGCGATTCATATCAAACTGGACTTTCTCGCCTTTGCCGTAGACCTTCAGAGCACCCTTTTCGCCGACGGCGTTGGGGCGCTGGAAGATCCAGTTTTGCCAGGCGGTCAGACGGCCAAAAATGCGGGTGGCCATGTTTTCCTTCTGGGCGAAACGCAGGTTGGCTTCCAAACCAGTCAAAGCATCGGGCGACATGGAAGAACGCTCTTCCAGGGCCAAGCGAATTTCGTCAGCCCAGTCAATGTCGTCAGGCGCAGCCGTGACCAAGCCCAGCGCCAAAGCGGCATCGGCGTCCAACACTTGGCCAATCGCACCGCGTGCGGCTTCCATGGCGGGCACTTCTTCATAAAAGCGGCGCTGCAGGCGGGTCTGGTCGTTGACCATGGGGAAGAAACCGAAGTTCATCTCGCTCAGTTGCAGCTTGGGCGCTTTGTCTGCGTCGTCAGGCAGCGCCAGCATGTATGCGCGGTCGGCGCAGAACGCCAGCTCGGCCAGCGTGCCCGCAAAGCACGTGCCTTCTTCGATCAGGGCGAACAGGCTGCGCGAAGACACGT
>JBIKQY010000337.1:0-3467 GCA_044349465.1 Limnohabitans sp.
GGGTGCGCCCACCACACGGGCCAGCACCAGGTGCACGATGTTCTCGGCCATGTCGTGCTCACCGTAGGTGATGTAGATCTTGGTGCCAAAGATTTTGTAAGTGCCATCGGGCTGGGGCTCGGCGCGGGTGCGCACGGCGGCCAGGTCAGAGCCGGCTTGCGGCTCGGTCAGGTTCATGGTGCCGGTCCACTGGCCAGAGATCAACTTTTCCAGATAAGTGGCTTTGAGCTCATCGGAACCTGCCGTCAGCAAAGCTTCGATCGCGCCGTCGGTCAGCAAGGGGCACAGCGCAAAAGCCATGTTGGCCGAGTTGAGCATTTCGCCGCAAGCCGCGCCAATGGTTTTGGGCAGGCCTTGACCGCCAAAGTCGGCCGGGTGCTGCAGGCCTTGCCAGCCGCCTTCGGCGTACTGCTGGTAAGCCTCTTTGAAGCCGGGCGTGGTGGTCACGCCGCTGCCGTTGTGGAAGGACGGGTTCTTGTCGCCTTCCCAGTTCAGGGGCGAGATCACGTCCTGGTTGAGCTTGGCGCACTCCTCAAGCACCGCTTGCGCGGTTTCCAAACCGGCGTCTTCAAAACCGGGGATCTGCGCTATCTGGTCGATGCGGGCCAGATGCTCGATGTTGAAAAGCATGTCCTTGAGGGGGGCGATGTAGCTCATGTCTTGTCTCCGATGGAGGTCCGAGGAAATAGGGGTCGGGTACAAAAAAGACCTCTCTCGGAGGCCTTTTTTGCTGCGGTCAATGGGTCACAGTGCGTTGGTCAATTCAGGCACAGCGGCAAACAAATCGGCTTCGAGGCCAAAGTCTGCCACGCTGAAGATCGGGGCTTCAGGGTCCTTGTTGATCGCGACGATCACCTTGGAATCTTTCATGCCAGCCAAGTGCTGGATCGCGCCGGAGATGCCGCAAGCGACATACAGCTGTGGCGCCACGATCTTGCCGGTCTGGCCCACTTGAAGGTCGTTGGCGGCGTAACCGGCGTCCACCGCGGCGCGGCTGGCACCGATGGCGGCGCCCAGCTTGTCAGCCAGCGGCGTCATCACTTCGTTGAACTTCTCGGCGCTGCCCAAAGCACGGCCGCCAGACACGATGATCTTGGCAGCGGTCAGCTCAGGGCGGTCGTTCTTGGCGATCTCGCTGCGCGTGAAGCTGCTCTTGCCGCTGTCAGCTTGTGCGGCTGCGCTTTCCACTGCTGCGCTGCCACCGGTGGCGGCTGCGGCGTCAAAGCCGGTGGTGCGCACGGTGATGACTTTGGTGCCGTCGGTGCTTTGCACGGTGGCCATGGCGTTGCCTGCGTAGATAGGACGTTCGAAGGTGTCGGCAGAGAACACTTGAGTGACATCGCTGATTTGACCCACATCCAATTTGGCCGCTACGCGGGGCGCGACGTTTTTGCCTGCGGCAGTGGCGGGAAACAGGATGTGGCTGTAGTTGCCTGCGATGGCGAGCACCTGGGCGGCGACGTTTTCGGCCAGGCTGTGGGCCAGCGCTTCGCTGTCGGCGTGGATCACTTTGGTCACGCCCGCGATTTGTGCTGCGGCAGCAGCAGCAGCAGCGGCGTTGTGGCCAGCGACCAGCACATGAACGTCACCACCGCAAGCGGCAGCAGCGGTCACGGTGTTCAGGGTGGCGCCTTTGATGGAGGCGTTGTCGTGTTCTGCAATGACGAGAGAAGTCATGGTTTGTCCTTTGATTTTTTGTAGGAGCCCACCCCTGTGGGCGATGGGTGGTTCGAGCGTATGGCCAGAGTCAAGCTGCATCACTCAACAGACCATCGCCCACGGGTTGGGCTCCTACAGGGAAGTTGTTCAGATGACCTTGGCGACGTTTTTGAGTTTGTCCACCAGGGTGGCGACATCGGGCACCTTGATGCCAGCACTGCGCTTGGCAGGCTCAGCCACCTTCAGGGTCTTGATGCGGGGAGTCACATCGACGCCCAGGTCTTCAGGCTTGAAGATGTCGAGCTGCTTTTTCTTGGCCTTCATGATGTTGGGCAGCGTCACGTAACGCGGCTCGTTCAGGCGCAAGTCGGTGGTCACCACGGCGGGCATGCTGATGGACAGCACTTCCAAGCCGCCATCAATCTCGCGGGTCACTTGGGCTTTGCCGTCGACGATTTCGACTTTCGAGGCGAAAGTCGCTTGGGGCAAGTCAGCCAGCGCAGCCAGCATCTGACCGGTTTGGTTGCAATCGTCGTCAATGGCTTGTTTGCCCAAAATGATCAGGCCGGGTTGCTCTTTGTCCACCAAAGCCTTGAGCAGTTTGGCCACGGCCAAGGGCTGCAGGTCCAGATCGGCTGGGGTCTCGACCAGAATGCCGCGGTCGGCACCGATGGCCATGGCGGTGCGCAGGGTTTCCTGGCACTGCGTCACCCCGCAAGACACGGCAATCACTTCAGTTGCAAAACCTTTTTCTTTCAGGCGCACGGCTTCTTCAACGGCGATCTCGTCAAAGGGGTTCATGCTCATCTTGACGTTGGCGATGTCCACGCCGGAACCGTCGGACTTGACACGGACTTTGACGTTGTAGTCCACCACCCGCTTGACGGGAACCAGAATTTTCATGAAAGCTTCTCCATTGATATCAAAACCCAAGCACCTTGAAACGCCATGATGTCGTTGACGTTACGTAAACGTCAATTGTGCATCAAAACCGCCAAACAGGCACCGCACATTTCTCAAAAAAGCACGATCGTTCGTATTTTAGACCGGTTTTTTGAAAACCTTATGGATCACCTCTCTATCCTACCCCCGGGAATTCACCGACCAATCGGTAGGCAAATCAGGGTTAACATTGGTTTTCATGATGATCGTTCGATATTACGATTATGTTTTGTAACCAAATCAATGGAGCAATTGGATGAAGAAGACTTTGATTTCCGTGGCTGCAGCAGCCTTGGCCAGCTTCACTGGCTTGGCTCAGGCACAAACCGTTTTGACCGTCTCCAGCTGGGTCCCGCCCACACACGGTCTGTCGATGTCACAAAAAGAATGGTGTGACGACCTGGCGACCAAAACATCCAACCGCGTGCGTTGCAACATCCTGCCCCGCGCTGTCACCCCTGCTCCCGGCACTTACGACGCGGTCAGAAACGGTCTGGTCGATGTGTCCTTCACGGTTCACGGCTACACCCCCGGACGCTTTGTATTGTCGCAAATGGCCGAGTTTCCTTTCTTGGGCGACCGTGCTGAACCCCTGTCGGTGGCGTTCCACCGCATTGCCAGCAAATACCCCGAGTTCGCCGCCGAACATCAGGGCGTGAAGGTCCTGGGTTATTTCACCCACGGTCCAGGCATCGTGTTCAATACCAAAAAACCCATCACCCGCGTGGAAGACCTCTCGGGCTTGAAGTTCCGGGTGGGCGGCGGCATGGTCAACGAGATCTCCAAGACGCTGGACATGAACGTCACACTCAAGCCCGCGCCAGAATCGTTTGAGCTGTTGTCGAGCGGTGTGATGGATGGCACCT
>JBIKQY010000339.1:0-3454 GCA_044349465.1 Limnohabitans sp.
GATGCCGATGCAGGTGGGGATGCCGATCCATTGGTGGATGCGTTTGCGGATGGTGCGGGCGCGGCGCACCAGGTCACCGCGGATGCCGCTCAGGTCGACAAAGCTTTCGTCGATGGAGTAGACCTCTTGGTTGTGGCCCAGGCCTGCGGCCAGGGTCATCATGCGGTCGCTCATGTCGCCGTAGAGCGCAAAGTTGGCCGACAGGGCGACGAGTCCGGCTTCTTCTTCGAGGTGGCGGATCTTGAACCAGGGCGCGCCCATCTTGATGCCCAGCGCTTTGGCTTCGTCAGAGCGCGCAATGGCGCAGCCGTCGTTGTTGGAGAGGACGACGAGCGGGCGGTTTTGCAGCCAGGGCTGGAAGACGCGTTCGCAGCTGCAGTAGAAGTTGTTGCCGTCGATGAGGGCGAGTTGGGGTGGGGGCATGGCGAAATACTGTACAAATGAACAGTATAAAGACCTGCAACCCAGTCATCCCGCTGCGCGAAGCCCTTGCTTGGAGGATTGCGCATGCTTTGCGGGGGCTGCAGTCCAAACTCAACTACCCATCCACACCCCAGCGTGATGCGAGCGATGAGGCCAATTCTTCATTATGGAATTGTTGTGGACTGCGGATGGACGCCAGCATGTCCAGCAGCGTGAATCTTGGATTTTTGAAATCGGCAGTTGTCTTTTTTAAACTTTTGGACAACCTCTCAGCGTCCAGCAGTGCCACCAAATCCAGCACATCCCCGGGGTGCAAAGTGTGGACATCAAACGGCAGCAAAGCGGGTCCGGGTAAATCGTTCAAGTTATCGGTTGCCAGCACCACACTGCAGCCCGATGACCGTGCCCAATCGGCAGCAGCCAGCGCCACATGCACATCATCTGAATCAGGCAATTGAAACAAGGGCGCAAATACCGAATTGTTTCGCAGTACATCCAAGCGCTTGCCGTCTGCTTGCCATCCCGGAGGCAGGAAATTGGGCACCAAGTACTTTTTGATGGGTTCTAAACGTCTTTGCGCCCAAATCAAATCGTCAAACTCGAGCTCTCTTTGATTCGTTTCGGCCCGCAACCGCGCCCGGTGTTTGGCGTATTCCGTCTCGATCTGCGGCGTCCACCTCAGGTCGATCAGCTGGGCCTTGGCCAAATCGAACAGCACATACGACACCACATCCTTGACCAGGATGTTGGCATCGGCCAAGACCCGCAAGGGCGGCATCAAGCCGTCAAACCCAGTTTTTTGGCCAGTGCATCAGCCCGCGCCTTGGATTGTTTACGTGCCTTGCTTACCGTGGCCGAAGCTTCATCCAGGCGCGTTAAATCCACCGCTTTGCGTGCATGGGCCAAAGTTTTGGGGGCCGCAGCAGAGGCCTTGGCTACCAGCGCTTCGAACTCACTGGCCAACACCTTGCGGTGCCCGCCTGCTGTGCGATGCACCTTGCCGGCGTAAGTGCCCGAGTCAAGCAACGCTGCCACAAACGGTCGCGAAAAACCACAACGATTGGCCGCCTCCTGCGTGCTGATCCAGTCGTTGGCTGGCGGGACTTGCGCTTTGCCTCTACCTTGGCTTGCAGGTGCATCGGCCAATTGGGCCATCTGGCGGGCCAGCGATTCGGCCATGGCGTCAACATCCACCATCGGCATAACGGCCCCATGCGCCTTCAACTCCTTGGGCAAGGCCAAGCGCAAAGCCGACGCGCATCGAGCCTGAAACGAGGCCACCGAATCCCCCTTCAAACGCGATTTTGGAGGCTGCGATAAGGCCACAGATTTGATCTGCTTTTGAGGCTGCAAAAGGGTGCCCATACCGAAACTCCTTAAATTTGAGGGTTGCAAAAAACGAAAAATTCGAAACGAATTATGCGCTACGGCCTTGCCCATGGCAAGCAGATCAAGACCTCTCATTAAAGGGGTACACCCTGACGCTGGACAAACACATTTTGTGTCAGGTCTCATGAAACCAAGCATCGAGGCTGAAAAGCCCAATTCGCCACCACCCTCGTGACGAATCCGCCGAATCACTCCAAGCCCAACAGCCCAAATGCGCAGCGCCCGCGCAACCCACGCCAATCCCCTACAACCACAGGTCATTGCCCCTCGTCAGCGGGTACCTTTTTTGCCTCATGTGCTTGAATCGGTTTTTTGTCTTCCGCCTCTTCAAATTCACATGATCAACGCACCCACCCAGCAAGCACTTTTGGCCATCATGGTTCACGCCGCCATGGCCGATGGCGACAAGTCTCAAGCCGAGCGCGACTTTGTGCGCGACCTGTCTTTGCAGCTCGACGAGCAAGGCGGTGCCAAGCAATTGGCCCAAGCCGTGCAAGCGGCGCTGTTGGGACGTTTGTCAGCGCAGCAAGCCGCCGCGCAACTGCAAGACCCGATGCACCGCCAACTGGCTTACGAGTGGGCCACCGCCGTGTGCCACGCCGACGGCTTGTGCAGCCCGGCTGAAGCCGCTTTTTTGCAGCGCCTCAAAACCGACCTGCAAATGGGCAAGGCCGAAGCCGAGCCCGAGGCCACCACGCACACCCAGGCCTTGGCCCGAGCCGCTTATGCCGAAGAAGCTGCCGCGCCGCTGCACGCCCAGGCCGCCGTCACCGCCCCGCCCGTTGCACTCACTGCTGCTGCGCCATCTGCACCCGCAACACCGGCCGTGCCCGCCGTAGACAACGCCGCCATCGACCGCATGGTGCTCAACTACGCCATCTTGAACGGTGCATTGGAGCTGCTGCCCCAGTCCTGGGCGTCCATGGCCATCATTCCGCTGCAAATCAAAATGGTTTATCGCGTGGGCCAGGCCCATGGCGTGTCGCTCGACCAAGGCCACATCAAAGAATTCATTGCCGCTGCGGGCGTGGGCCTGACCTCGCAATACATTGAAGAGTTTGGCCGCAAGCTGCTGGGTGGTTTGCTGGGCAAGGCCGGGGGCAAGCTGCTCGGCGGTCTCGGCAGCCAAGCCACGGGCATGGCGTTTTCATTCGCCAGCACCTACGCGCTCGGCCATTTGGCCAAACGCTATTACGCAGGCGGGCGCGTCATGTCCACCGACTTGCTGCGCCAAACTTACCAAGGCCTGTTGAGCAGCGGTAAAACCCTGCAACAGCAGCACTTGGGCGACATCCAGGCCCGGGCGTCCACGCTGGACGCGGGCGAGGTGATGCGCATGGTCAGGGGCTGAGCGGGTGCCGCGTCATCCCGCAAATGAAGCCGCGCCATGCCGCGACCTCAGCAACCTGCAAGCAGCAGGTTTGCAAAGTGCGCGGCTCTTAACGGGGTCACTTCTTGAACTTGACCCACTTGAACAGCATGAAGCCGTCTGCACGCTGGTAAGCGTCGACATTGGATTTGGCACCCCAGGTGACCATCTGCTGGTGCAAGGGGATGTGACCGACATCGTTTGAATGCAGTGTCAGCGCCTCCTTGATCAGGCGGTTGCGCTGCGCCTCGTTGGTCTCGACCTGGATGCGGT
>JBIKQY010000338.1:0-3454 GCA_044349465.1 Limnohabitans sp.
TCTTGGGCTGCTTGTTCAATCTCAACAGTCTGCTGGTGTGCATGGGCTGGGCCTTGGCCGCCTCTTGGCTGGCTCACCGGGCCCAAGGCATGCAGCGCGTCATGCACCACATGGACCGGCTGGCCGGTTTGCTGTTTGTCGGCTTTGGTCTGAAGCTCGCCTTGACCGACGCGCCTTCGCACTGAATTTTTCTACGAAACCCATCATCCGAGAGGAAACCCACCATGCCCATCACCCCTCAGGAAGCGCTGCAGCGCACCATTGAGCACCGCGAAATTTTCCATGACGAGATGCTGCACATCATGCGCATGATCATGAATGGTGAGTTGTCACCCGTCATGACGGCGGCGCTCATCACGGGCCTGCGCGTGAAGAAGGAAACCATTGGCGAGATCACCGCCGCCGCCCAGGTCATGCGGGAGTTTTCGACCAAGGTGCATGTGCCCGACCCCACGCACCTGGTGGACATTGTGGGCACAGGCGGTGACGGGGCCCACACCTTCAACATTTCGACCTGTGCCATGTTTGTGGCCGCGGCTGCTGGGGCCAAAACCGCCAAACACGGTGGGCGCAGCGTCAGCAGCAAGTCCGGCAGCGCCGACGTGGTCGAAGCCTTGGGCGGCAACATCCACCTGTCGCCAGAGCAGATCGCGCGTTCGATCGAAGAAGTGGGCATCGGCTTCATGTTTGCTCCCAACCACCACCCGGCCATGAAAAACGTGGCTCCGGTGCGCAAAGAGTTGGGTGTCCGCACGATTTTCAACATCCTCGGCCCCTTGACCAACCCGGCCAGCGCACCGAACATCTTGATGGGCGTGTTCCACTCTGACCTGGTGGGCATTCAGGTGCGTGCCCTGCAACGCTTGGGGGCCGAGCATGCGGTGGTGGTGTATGGCCGCGACGGCATGGACGAAATCAGCCTGGGCGCGGCCACCTTGGTGGGGGAGCTCAAAAACGGCCAGATCACCGAATACGAAATTCACCCCGAGGACTTTGGTCTGACCATGGCCAGCAACCGGGCCCTGAGAGTGGACACGCCCGAGCAATCCATGGCCATGCTGCGGGGTGTGCTGGACAATGAGCCCGGCGCAGCCCGCGACATCGTCATGATCAATGCGGGCGCTGCCTTGTATGCCGCCAATGTGGCCAGCAGCATGGCCGATGGTTTGGCGCGTGCCCGTGTGGCCATCGAGTCGGGTGCGGCCAAAGCCAAGCTGGCGCAGTTTGTGGCTTTTGGCCAGAAGGCGGCTTGAGCCATTTCAAAAAACGGTGCCACCGAGCCCGCACAGAAAGAAAATCATGAGTGACATCTTGGACAAAATTGTTGCGGTCAAGCGCGAAGAAGTGGCAGCGGCCCTGAAGCAAAAATCGCTGGCCATGGTGCGCGCCGATGCTGAAAGCCGCGTGCTGACTCGCGACTTCGAGGCTGCGATGCGCGCCAAGATTGCTGCAGGCCAAGCGGCGGTGATCGCCGAAATCAAGAAGGCCAGCCCGTCCAAAGGCGTGCTGCGGGCCGACTTCATCCCGGCCGACATCGCCCAAAGTTATGCTGAGCATGGCGCAGCGTGCTTGTCTGTTTTAACGGACAAGCAGTTTTTTCAGGGCAGCGTGGATTTCCTCAAGCAAGCCCGTGCCAGCTGCGACCTGCCGGTGCTGCGCAAGGATTTCATGATCGATGCCTACCAGGTGTACGAAGCCCGGGCCATGGGGGCCGACGCCATCTTGCTGATTGCCGCCTGCCTGGACGATGCCCATATGGCCGAGATGGAAGCGGTGGCCCGCAGCCTGGACATGGCGGTGCTGGTGGAGGTGCACGACAGGGACGAGCTGGAGCGTGCTCTGAAGTTGAAAACACGACTGGTGGGCATCAACAACCGCAATCTGAAAACCTTTGAGGTTTCATTGCAGACCACATTGGATTTGTTGCCGCATGTGCCTGCAGACCGTTTGTTGGTCACCGAAAGTGGCATTTTGAATGCTGATGATGTCAAGCGCATGCGCGAAGCCAACGTCAACGCCTTCCTGGTCGGCGAAGCTTTCATGCGTGCCAGTGAGCCCGGCGAGGCCTTGGCCAAACTGTTTGCCTGATGACCCACATGACGGGGCAGCAAAGCCTGGGGTTTGAGGAAGAACCTGCAGTTCCCTGTCCTGGGCTGAATTGGCCAGCGGATCTTCAAAGTCTGGACGAGGGATGGCGGCCCTTGGTGGACGCTTTTCTGAGTTCTGAGGTGGGGCTGGCTTTGTCCAGGCGTTTGACCGATGCGGTGCATGCAGGGGACACCATTTACCCGCCTGAGCCCTTTCGGGCGCTGAGCCTGACCCCTTTGAGTCAGGTGCGGGTGGTGATTCTGGGGCAAGACCCTTATCACGGTCCGGGCCAGGCAGAAGGCTTGGCCTTCTCTGTGGCACCTGGTGTGCGCCTGCCGCCCAGTTTGCGCAATATCTTCAAAGAGTTGCAGCAAAGCCAGGGTACCCCCATGCCGACGGACGGTTCTTTGGTGCGCTGGGCAAAGCAAGGGGTCTTGTTGCTCAACACATGTTTGACGGTGCAAGCTGGCCAAGCGGGCAGCCATGCACGCTGGGGTTGGGAGGTCTTGAGCGATCAGTTGGTCCATACTGTGGCCCAAAGTTCAAGGTCGGTGGTGTTCATGTTGTGGGGCGCACAGGCCCAGGCCAAAAAAGCCTTGATCGAAGCGGCAGGAAATTCGGGTCGGCATTTGGTGCTGATGGCCAACCACCCCTCGCCTTTGTCAGCCTTGCGAGCCCCCATTCCGTTCCTCGGCTGTGGGCATTTCGCGCAGGCCAATGCTTTTTTGGCGCAATGCGGTGAAAAATCCATTGAATGGTGAAAATTTTGTGAGCCGACTTGCAGGGGTTCACAAAAAGATGGCATAATCTAAGACTCGCTTCTGGAGGGGTGCCCGAGTGGCTAAAGGGGGCAGACTGTAAATCTGTTGGCTTACGCCTACACTGGTTCGAATCCAGTCTCCTCCACCAGCAAACTGGCCTGAGCCGGTTGATTTGAGCATTTGGAAATGGTTTCCAAGCATTGGCGCTGCATCCACTCGTGCGGCGCATTCAGTGCGGGAGTAGTTTAATGGTAGAACCTTAGCCTTCCAAGCTAATGACACGGGTTCGATTCCCGTTTCCCGCTCCAATCAGTCGGTGAGAGTTTGCAAGAAGTTAGATTGCCCTTGTGGCTCAGTGGTAGAGCACTCCCTTGGTAAGGGAGAGGTCGCGGGTCCGATTCCCGCCAAGGGCACCAGTTTTCGGGGCGCGCAACATGGGTTGCGCGCCCTCTGTCTTGGTTGTTGACCGCTACTTTTCGGAGTCGAAGATATGGCAAAAGAGAAATTCGAACGGACCAAACCCCACGTGAACGTGGGCACCATCGGTCACGTTGACCACGGCAAAACCACGCTGACAGCCGCCATCACCACCGTGTTGGCTGCCA
>JBIKQY010000047.1:0-11724 GCA_044349465.1 Limnohabitans sp.
GCCATGACTTCAGACAGCGTCACATCCTGGTGAAAGCGCACGCCGCCTTTGCCCGGTCCTCGGCTGGTGTTGTGTTGCACGCGGTAGCCTTCAAAGTGGGCCATGGTGCCGTTGTCCAGCTCGATGGGCACATCCACGATCAGGGCGCGCTTGGGGCGCTTGAGGGTTTCGACCCAGCGCGACAAGCTGCCCAGATAAGGCGTGACACGGTCGACTTGCTGAAGATAAATGCCCCAGGGGCCGGGTTGCTCGGGATTCAGGTAAGAGGGCAGAGCGTGCTGGCTTGTGGCCTTGGCGCTTGCTGTAGGGGTGGACATGTGTTTTTCGCTTTTATTGGAACTGACGGTTTGTCAGTGCAGTAAATCTTAGGTTCTGGCCGTGTTGCCGTCCAAGGCTGCTTTGCTGTCACTTCATGCGCGCAATGCATAAAGTGCCCCGCTGTGTGGGTTGTGTTTTTTTAGGCGTCTGCCCTGGTCGCCACGCCAAACACCCTGCCTGTAAAATGAGCAGCTTCAGCCGACCCCGTGGCAGGGCGGCTCCATGGCGCAGGCGGCGCCCATTTTTGGCCCTCCAGGGGCAGACTCTCATGCTTTACCCTCAAGAATTCGATGTGATCGTGGTCGGTGGTGGCCATGCTGGAACCGAAGCGGCGCTGGCCTCTGCTCGCATGGGCTGTAAAACGCTTTTGCTCACCCACAACATCGAAACGTTGGGGCAGATGAGTTGCAACCCCAGCATTGGTGGCATCGGCAAGGGCCACCTCGTCAAAGAGGTGGATGCTTTGGGCGGTGCCATGGCGCTGGCGACCGACGAGGGCGGTATCCAGTTCCGCATCCTGAACAGCTCCAAAGGTCCGGCCGTGCGCGCTACCCGCGCCCAGGCCGACCGCATTTTGTACAAAGCCGCCATCCGTCGCATGTTGGAGAACCAACCCAACCTGTGGCTGTTTCAGCAAGCCGTGGACGACCTGATGGTGGAGGGCGACCGGGTGGTGGGCGCTGTCACGCAGGTGGGCATCCGCTTCCGTTCGCGCACGGTGGTGCTGACGGCGGGCACGTTTTTGGACGGCAAGATCCATGTGGGTTTGCAGAACTACGCTGCGGGCCGTGCGGGCGATCCGCCAGCGGTCAGTCTGTCGGCTCGCCTCAAAGAGCTCAAGCTGCCGCAAGGCCGCCTGAAAACCGGTACACCACCGCGCCTGGATGGCCGGACCATCGATTTTTCCAAGTGCTCCGAGCAGCCCGGTGACGGTGTGCCCGGCGGCATGAACCCTGAAGGTGGGGTGCCGGTGTTCAGTTTCATGGGCAAGGCCGACATGCACCCCCAGCAAGTGCCGTGCTGGATCACCCACACCAACGAACGCACGCACGACATCATCCGCTCGGGCTTTGACCGCAGCCCCATGTTCACCGGCAAGATTGAGGGCGTGGGCCCGCGCTATTGCCCGAGTGTGGAAGACAAGATCAACCGCTTTGCTGACAAGGACAGCCACCAGATTTTTCTGGAGCCCGAAGGCCTGACGACGCATGAGTACTATCCCAACGGCATCTCGACCAGTTTGCCGTTCGACATCCAGTATGAGCTGGTGCGCTCGATGAAGGGGCTGGAGAACTGCCATATCTTGCGTCCCGGTTATGCCATTGAATATGACTACTTTGATCCCCGCGCCCTGAAGAACAGCTTCGAGACGCGGCAGATCAATGGCCTGTTCTTTGCGGGGCAGATCAACGGCACAACCGGTTACGAAGAAGCAGCCGCGCAGGGTTTGTTCGCGGGCATCAACGCCGCGCTGCAATGCCGGGGCGATGCCGCTTGGTTACCGGCGCGCGACCAAGCTTATTTGGGTGTGTTGGTGGACGACTTGGTCACGCAAGGCGTGACCGAGCCTTACCGCATGTTCACCAGCCGAGCCGAGTACCGCCTGCAGCTTCGTGAAGACAATGCCGACGCGCGCCTGACCGAAGTGGGGCGGCAGATGGGCCTTGTCGATGACGCACGCTGGGATGCCTTCAGCCGCAAGCGCGATGCTGTTTCACGTGAAACAGAGCGCCTGAAATCCGTTTGGGTGAACCCGCGCAACCTGCCTGCCGAAGAGTCGTTGCGGGTGTTGGGCAAGGCCATTGAGCACGAGCACAACCTGTTTGACTTGTTGCGAAGACCCAATGTCACCTACCCGGCCCTGATGACTTTGGACGGCGGCCGCATGGCCAGTGCCGATGTTTCACGTGAAACGCTGGGTGACTTGAGCGCTTCGGTGATTGAGCAGGTGGAGATCGCCGCCAAATACTCCGGCTACATTGACCGCCAAAAAGGGGAGGTGGAGCGGGCTGCTTTTTACGAACACCTGCGCTTGCCTGAAAGCCTGGACTACATGCAGGTTTCGGCCTTGTCGATTGAGGCGCGACAGAAGCTGGCCAAACACCGGCCCGAAACTTTGGGCCAAGCCTCGCGCATTTCAGGTATCACCCCAGCCAGCGTGTCTTTGCTCTTGATCCACCTGAAAAAGGGTGGTTTCAAAGGCTTCATGCAAACCGCAGAGGAAGGCGTGCAGGCATGAGCGTGAATCTGGAAGCAGGCCTGCGCTCGGGTGCGCAAGCTTTGGGTTTGGCTTTGTCGGATGCGCAAATCCAGCATTTGCTGGCCTATGCGGCGCTGATCCAGAAATGGAACAAGGTCTACAACCTGACCGCATTGCGCGACCCGGCGGATATGCTGACGCACCACCTGTTGGACAGCCTCACGGCCATTGCGCCTTTGTTCCGGCACACCCAAGGCCAGCCTGTCCGGGTATTGGACGTGGGTTCGGGTGGTGGCTTGCCCGGGGTGGTCTTGGCCATTTGCATGCCCGAATTGAACGTGAGTTGCGTGGACACCGTGGCCAAGAAAGCCGCCTTTGTTCAGCAAGTGGCCGTGAGCCTGAAGTTGCCCAACTTGCGCGGCTTGCATGCGCGGGTCGAATCCCTGACCGATCCGTACCAGGTCATTTGCTCCCGCGCCTTTGCTTCCTTGCCTGATTTTGTGACTTGGTCTCGTTCGGCACTGATCGAGGGTGGGGTGTGGATGGCCATGAAAGGCAAACACCCGCAGGGCGAAATTGACGCATTGCCTGCCGACGTGAAAGTGTTTCACGTGGAACCTTTGACTGTGCCAGGCCTGGATGTGGAGCGCTGTATGGTGTGGATGAGGCCTGAGGCGGCTTGATTTGGCGGGTGTTTCACGTGAAACACCGTGGAGCAGACGGCCAGGGATGCATCATTTACACTTGCACATTCCCCAGAAAGCTTGCGCATGTTTGGTATTTCGGATTACGGTGCTTTTGCTGCGGCCTTTGTGCTGCTTTTGTTTTTGCCGGGTCCGGGCAATCTGGCCTTGATCAGCTCGGCCAGCAAGGGCGGCTTGGCGGGTGGACTGGCTTCGGTGATGGGCCTTTTGTTGGGTGATCAAATTTTGTTGTGGCTCACGGTGGCGGGCGTTGCCGCTGTGCTCAACTCCTACCCCAGCTTGTTCGTCACATTGCAGTGGGTGGGTGCCGCCTATCTGATTTGGCTGGGCGGCAAGATGCTCATGTCCAAACCGGGCGAGGGGCCGAGTTTGCAAATCACACCCGGGCATTATTTTCGGGAAACCATGTTGATTACTTTGCTCAATCCCAAAGCGATCATGTTTTATCTGGCTTTTTTTCCGCAGTTCATCGATCCGGTTCATCACCAAGGTTGGGTGACTTTTGCCGTGATGGCCGTGACGATTGCGGCATTGGGGTTTGCTTATTGTTTTGGCGTGGTCTGGGTCACACACAACATGGCCGAGCGCATTCGCGCCCATCCCAAGTTGTCATCTTGGCTGCAAAAGTTGGCCGGTCTGTGTCTGATTGGTTTTGGGCTCAGGATGGTGGTGGCCAAATAAGGCGCTCGCAAGACAGTCACTTTTTTTCGGAAAGACCCGCTCCTCATGTTCTTTGGCATTTCTGATTACGGCGCATTCGTGGTGGCCATTGTGGTGTTTCTGGCCATTCCCGGACCCGGGAACCTGGCCCTCATCACGTCCACCAGCAAGGGGGGTGTGGCAGGCGGTCTCATGGCCACGTTGGGGGTCATCGCAGGGGATCAGGTTCTGATGTGGCTGGCCGTGGCGGGTGTGGCCGCGGTGTTGACCACATACCCGGCGGCATTTGCGGCCATCCAATGGCTGGGCGCCGTGTACCTGGCTTGGTTGGGTTGGAAGATGCTGTCGGCCAAACCTGGCGACGCGCCTGTGCTGAACATCCGGCCCCGGCAGTATTTTCAGCAGGCCTTGGCGATCACCTTGCTCAACCCCAAGGCGATCGTTTTTTACATGGCGTTCTTCCCCTTGTTCGTGGACCCTCAAACCCATCTGGGTCTGATCAGCTTTGGTGTCATGGCCGCCACCATTGCGGCCTTGACCTTTTTGTATGGGCTGGGCATGACCTTGCTGACACACCACTTGGCCGAGCGCATGCGGGCCAACCCCAGGGTGGGGCAAGTGCTGGAAAAGGTGGCGGGCATTTTTCTTATTGGCTTTGGCATCAAGCTGGCCATATCCAAATAAATCCGGGAGCACGACATGGCCAAAATTTTCTGCATCGCCAACCAAAAGGGTGGGGTGGGTAAAACCACCACCACGGTGAATCTGGCCGCAGGCCTGGCCAAGTTGGGCCAACGTGTGCTCTTGGTCGATCTGGACCCGCAGGGCAACGCCACCATGGGCTCGGGCATTGATAAACGGCAGGTCGAGCTGAGTGTTTATGACGTTTTGTTGGAGTCGGCAACGGTCGCCGAGGCGGCGGTGCAGGCAGATAAATGCGGCTACCAAGTGTTGAGTGCCAACCGAGAGTTGGCCGGAGCCGAGGTGGAGCTGGTGCAGCTGGAGCACCGCGACCAGCGCCTCAAAAGAGCCTTGGCTGCTGTGGATGCCGATTATGATTTTGTGCTGATCGATTGTCCGCCGTCCTTGTCCATGTTGACCTTGAACGGTCTGTGCTCGGCCCATGGCGTGATCGTGCCCATGCAATGCGAGTACTTTGCGCTGGAAGGCCTGACCGATCTGGTCAACACCATCAAACAGGTGCACGCCAACCTGAACAAAGACCTGAAAATCATCGGCTTGCTGCGTGTCATGTTCGACCCACGCATCACGCTGCAGATGCAGGTGAGTGACCAACTCAAGGCCCACTTTGGCGACAAGGTGTTCGACACCGTGATTCCGCGCAACGTGCGCTTGGCCGAAGCGCCCAGTTACGGTTTGCCTGGTGTGGTGTTTGACCCGTCAGCCAAGGGCAGTCAGGCTTATGTCGACTTCGCGGCCGAAATGATCAGACGGGCTCCTACGCTTTGAGCCTCCACAACACCCCCATGACCGATGCCAACAGCGCCATTGCGACAAAAAAGCGCGGCGGAGTTCTGGGCGCAGAACAAGACTTGACGGTCCTGCTGTTGCCAGGCTGGCAAGGCAGCGGCCCAGACCACTGGCAAATGCGTTGGGCGCAGCTGCACGGCTACAGCGTGGTGGAGCAAAACGACTGGCTGCGGCCACGCCGGGGCGACTGGCTGGCGCGTCTGGACGAGGTGGTGATCGACGCGCCGGGGCCGGTGGTGTTGGTGGCGCACAGTTTGGGCTGCATTTTGGTGTCTGCCTGGGCGGTCTTTTCGCGGCACACCGCCAAAGTGCGGGCGGCCTTGCTGGTCGCGCCGGGCGATGTGGCGCAGCCCGGTATGCAAGAAGCCTTGCCCGGCTGGTTGCCCATTGAAGGGCGGCCGCTGCCTTTTCGCAGCATCTTGGTGGGCAGCGACAACGACCCGTATTGCAGCGCCGAACGTGCACTGCAACTGGCCCGCGACTGGTCAGCCCGCTGGGTGGGTTTGGGCGCGGCCGGACACATCAACGCCGATTCATCGCTGGGCGATTGGCCCCAAGGCCACACGCTTTTGCAAACTCTTTTGAAGGATTGAACATGGTCACCAAAAAACCCAAAGGTCTTGGCCGCGGACTGGAGGCCTTGCTCGGCCCCAAAGTGGAAGACGCGCCCGACACGGCTTCTTATGCCGAAAGCGGCTTGCCCAGCCAGCTCAAGCTCGACCAGATGGTGGCCGGCATGTACCAGCCGCGCACACGCATGGACGAGGGTGCTTTGTACGAATTGGCCGAGTCCATCAAGGCACAAGGCATCATGCAGCCGATTTTGGTGCGCCAGTTGCATGACGGCCCCAACGCAGGCAAGTACGAGATCATCGCGGGCGAACGGCGTTTCCGTGCCTCGCGCCTGGCCGGTCTGGACGCTGTCCCTGTTTTGGTGCGTGATGTGCCCAACGAGGCCGCAGCCGCCATGGCCCTCATTGAGAACATCCAGCGCGAAGACCTCAACCCGCTGGAAGAAGCCCACGGCCTGCAACGCCTGATCAAAGAGTTTGGGCTCACTCACGAAACGGCGGCCCAAGCTGTCGGTCGCTCCCGCAGTGCGGCCAGCAACCTGCTGCGTTTGCTGAACCTGGCCGACCCCGTGCAGTCCATGCTGATGGCGGGCGACCTCGACATGGGCCACGCACGCGCTTTGCTGTCCTTGGACAAGGCCGCCCAAATCACCGCCGCCAACCAAATTGCGGCCAAAAAGCTGTCGGTGCGCGAGGCCGAGAGTCTGGCCAAAAAGCTGGGTGCCGAGTTCAATCTGGTCACACAAAAGCCCAAAAAGGAAAAGTCCCGCGACATCCGCAGGGTGGAAGAAGAGCTGTCGGACCTGCTCATGGCCGAGGTCGAGGTGCGCGTGAAAAAGCGCGTCAAACGCCTGGGCAAGATGGAAGAGATGGGGGAGCTGTCCATCCAGTTTGGCTCGCTCGACGAACTCAACGGCCTGATTGACAAACTGCGCGGATAAAACGGTGCCGCACCTCGCGCAAAAACTGTCCCGAGCTTTGTGGCGAAGTCTGTTTCGCCCGGATGGTTTTTTGCGCCAGGAAATGCTCACGATCTATTTGATCTTGGTGAGTGTCACGACCTTTTTGGGTTACCTGTTCACGCCCATGCCGGCGGTGGCGCAGGCCAATTTGGTGGTGTCGGTGTTGGCGGTTTGCCTGTTTTCCGTGGTCCGCATTCGGGCCATTTTTAATCACCTCGTGCACGCGGTGACGGCGCTCACGGCCTTGCTGACTGTTTACACGGCCATGCACACGGGCGGCATCAACTCCACCGCTGTGGTTTGGCTCAACGTGTTGTCGATGCCGGTTTTGTTGATGTTGGGGCGCGGGGCCACCTTGGTCTGGATCGGCATCATGGTGCTGGCCATTTGGAGCTTGACCCTGATGACCTGGCTGGGCGTTGTGAGCAGCCATGTCGACGTGTCGTCTTCGGTGGTGACTTGGGCCTATCTGAACCACGTGTTTGCCTTGCTGAACCTGATGATGGGGGTGCGCATTTATGAGCACCTGCACAAGGTGCAGTTGCGCAAAATCAACCAGCGCAACGACGAGCTCAAGGCCACACATGAGGCGCTGATCCTGGCGCAGGCGCACAAAGACGAATTTGTGGCCGCCGTTGGCCACGAGCTGCGCACGCCGATGAATGTGATTTTGGGCTTCAACGGCGTGTTGCGCCGGGAGCTGGCCGACGAGCCCGAGCCCTTGGCGGTGGTCGGGCACATCCGCCGCTCAACCGAGCATTTGCTGCAGGTCGTGAATGACATCCTGGATTTTTCACAGTTGCAGGCCGGCAAGTTGCGCCTGAACCGCGTGGACTTTGCCTTGCAGACCCTGCAAGACGATCTGCAACACCGCCACGACACAAAAGCCCAAGACAAGGGCTTGGTCTTGTGTTTTGAACGCAGCGCAGACTTGCCCGACCGGGTGCATGGCGACCCCAACCGTTTGCTGCAAATCCTGAACAACCTGGTGGACAACGGCATCAAATTCACACACCAAGGCGCGGTGACGGTGCGCATGATGGCCCGCGGCGAGCACATGCGTTTTGAGGTGCAAGATTCCGGACGGGGTATTCCCCGTGAACGGCAGGCCCACATTTTCCGGCGTTTTGAGCATGCCGATGTGCAAACCAACCGGGCTTATGGTGGCACGGGTTTGGGTTTGACGCTGTGCGAAAAACTGGTGACGCTGCATGGCGGCCAGATCGGGGTGGACAGCCAAGAGGGCCGAGGCGCACTGTTCTGGTTTGAGATCCCCCTGGAGGCGGCGCAGAGCGCCGACCCGCTCGTGGACTTGATCGATGACAACCTGAGCGATGAGCCCTTGAGCATCTTGGTGGTGGACGACAACAACGTCAACCTGATGGTGGCCCAACTGCAATTGCAAAAATGCTGGCCCAAGGCACAGATCACCACGGTGGACAGCGGCGCCAAGGCGCTCAGCCTGATCGATCAGCAGTTGTTTGATGTGGCGCTCATTGACATGGTCATGCCGGAGATGGACGGCATGCAGGTCACACGCCAAATCCGTCAGCAATTTCCGGCCATTGCAGCCCGCATGCCGATCTTGGCACTCACAGCCAACACCAATCCGGTGGACCGCGAACGCTGCCTGGCCGCGGGCATGAACGATGTGCTGCACAAGCCCATGGAGATGGCCGCGTTGATGCGCGCGGTGGGGCACAACATCGCATTGGCGAGAAAGGGCGGCGCGTGAAAACCAAGGCCTGGATCGCTCAAGCCATGGCCCGCGTGGTCACACATTTGCCTGCCCGCTATCAGCAGGGCAAGATGCCCTACGTGTTTTTCTTTGTGGTGGTGGTGATCGCGGTGTTGTTGACTTATGCCGTGGTCAGTCCCTACTACTACGCGAACGTGATGTTCAGCAGTTTTGCAGTGTGCCTGCTGGTGCTGCTGGTGCTGGTCAACCGGGGCTTTTCCCTGAATTGGGCCACCCATCTGGCCACCGGGCTGGGGGCGCTGATTTTGTTTTATGCGGCTTGGTCCACCGGGGGCGTCTATTCGCCGCGTTTGGCCTGGATGTTGATTTTGCCCTTGACCCCCTTTTATGTGATCAGCCGCAGGGCCGGTATTTTTTGGATGTTGGTGGTGTTGCTGTTGCAATTCATCACGGTCGTTTCCAACCATCAGGGCTGGATTCAATCCTTCGAGACGGGCATGGCGCATGTCCCCTCTTCTTTATTGACCTACACACTGGTGACCTGCGTGTTGATTGTGGTGCCCTTGATGTACGACCACATGTACCGCCAGGCCCTGGAAGAAAGCCGCAAGCACCAGCGCGAATTGGAGGCCCGGCGTGAAGAACTTGAACACACCTCGGCCATGCGCGAGCATTTCATTGCCACCGTGAGCCATGAGTTGCGCACGCCCATGAACGCCATATTGGGCTTCAACGCCTTGTTGTTGGCCAAGGTGCAAGACAAGCCCGAAGCCATCAAGGTGCTCAACCACACACGCCAGTCGGCCGACCACCTGATGACGGTGATCAACGACATCCTGGATTACTCGCAACTGCAGTCGGGTCAACTGGTCATTCAGCCCGAAACCTTTGAGCTGCGCCACACGGCAGAACATGCTTTCGAGTTGTTCAAGCCCCGCGTGGACAGCATGGACTTGGATTACCGCTTGGTGCTGGACCCAGCCTTGCCGGTCTGGGTTCACACCGACCGCCACCGCCTGATGCAAGTGCTGGTGAACTTGATCGGCAATGCGCTCAAATTCACCCACCAGGGCTCGGTAGTCTTGCACGTTCGCTGGACCGACTTTGGGGTGGAGTTTTCAGTGCAGGACACGGGGATTGGCATCGCCAAGGAGCGGCAAGACCAGATTTTCAAGCGTTTTACCCAGGCCGAAAACGACACGCAAACCCTGTACGGGGGCAATGGCCTGGGGCTGGCGATTTCTCAAAAACTGGCCCAATTGCTTGGCGGTGAAGTCGGTTTTGAAAGCGAGCCTGGTCAAGGCTCACGCTTTTGGTTGCACCTGCCCTTGACGGCGGCCACAGCCCCTGCCAAGTCGTCTGAGCAGCGCCAGCACCAGCTGCAAAGTGCTGACCGAGCCTGGACCTTCCTGGTGACTGACGACCACCCGGTGAACCGTTTGCTGCTCAAACAAGTGCTACAAAACGCCTGGCCTCACAGCCTGGTGCTGGAGGCGGTGAATGGGCAAAAGACGCTGGATGTTTTGAACAACCAAGCCGTGGACCTGGTCTTCATGGACATGGTCATGCCCGTCATGGACGGCATCGACGCCACACGACTCATACGTCAAGACCCCGTTGCGCGCACCACCAAGGTGCCGGTGTTGGGCCTGACCGCCAATGTCAATCCACTGGATCTGGCGCGCTTCAAGGCGGCGGGCTTGAGTGACGTGATGCTCAAGCCTTTTGACCCCGTACAGCTGTTCGAGCGCATTGAGCGGTTGTTGGTGCCTGAGCCACTGCCCTGAGTTCGCATCCTCGTTTTGAAGGATGGGATAAACCCGATAGGGATTTTTTCCTGCTCGACATCTAATCCACGTTCTAAACCGCAAGCTTTCAAGGAGTGAGCATGTACCTCAGCGCAAAGCAAACTGTGCTGCTCGGCCAGATCATGCAAACGCTGGCCGAACCGCATGAAGAATTGGAAATCCGTGAAATCATGGGTGACTTGGTCATGCAATTGTTGGGGGCGCAGTTTTATGCCAGTTACGTCTGGCAGCCGGGTTCTTTGAGCTTTGCACGGCCCACCCAGATCAACATGGACCCCATCAATCTTCGGGCCTATGAAAGCTATTACCAGTTTCACGACCCGATCACTCCCCAAATGCAGCGATACCAGGTGGCCGTGCGTGCGACCGATGTTTTGTCCCTTGAAGAGCTGAAAAAAACCGAATTCTTCAATGACTTTTTGAACAAAGACGGCCTGTATTGGGGGGTGAACCTGTATGCCTGGCACCAGGGGCAGAATCTCGGCGACATGCGCATCTGGCGTGACAAGCGGCGAGAGAACTTTTCACACGATGAGTTGCGTTTGTTGGACATGTTGCAACCGGCGTTTGTGACCGCACTGGCCAGGGCTCAACGGCCCACAAAGACGCTGGACCTGCCGCTCAACACCTTGTCTCAGCGCTTGACACCGCGTGAGCAGGACACCGCACGCTTGGTGATGCTGGGCATGCCAGACAAAGAGATCGCCCGGGCGATGCAGATCTCGACCACCACGGTGCGCACGCATCTGGAAAATGCTTTTCGCAAAGTGGGCGTGAGCAACCGTGCAGCATTGGTACACAAGTTGAGGGCCTGAGGGCGTCACCCTCCGCAATCTTGAGGATGGTGGCAAACCAGGGGTCTGCCTAGCATAAAGAGAACGTCCGTCCGGGCGTTTCATCCAAGGAGACCTTCATGACCCCCAATACATCCCGTCGACAATTTTTCAAAAGCACTGGCGCTGTGTCAGCCGCTGCCATGTTGGGCGGCGCTGGCTTGACCGCCTGCGGCGGCAGCAGTGGCGTTGCTGCATTGAGCGCAGACGAACAACTGGCTCTCACCGCCACGCAGGCCTTGGCCGCCTACAAAGCAGGCAGCTTGACCGCTACCGCTTACGTCACCAACTTGATCAACCGCGCCAAGTCATTGTCTGAGCTCAACGCCATGATCAGCCTTGACGAAGCGGGTGCCTTGGCTGCGGCCAAGCAAGTCGATGCCGACCGCGCTGCTGGCAAAACCATGGGCGCCTTGGCCGGCTTGCCGATTGTGGTCAAAGACAACATCAACACCAAGGGCATGAAAACCACGGGTG